>JBPCLS010000040.1:0-3475 GCA_051003055.1 Casimicrobiaceae bacterium | reverse complement strand
GCCAGCAGTCCAGCTGAGATCTCCCAGCGTGGATGGCGCGACGTGCTGCGGCGTAGCTCCCGAGCGATGGCGGCGCAGAACATGTCGCTCTCCGCAGCGGGCATCGCGTTCTATGTGGTGTGGGCGTTCTTTCCGGCGTTGGCGATGATCGTGGTCCTCGCGGCGTTGCTGCTCGGCAAGGCGCAGGTACTAGCGTGGCTGTCGTCCGTCCGCCTTGATCTGCCCGACAGCTTCAATATCGTGGTCACCTCGCAACTCGATGCCATTGCCGAGCGCTCGCGTGGATTGTCGATCGTCACCGTGCTCGGCGCTTTCGCCTTCTCGCTGTGGAGCGGGATGCGCGGAGCGCGAGCGCTGATCGCCGCGCTCAACCTCGTCTATCACGAGCGGGAGCGAAGGAGCTTCTGGCATCGGCAGGCCCTCGCGCTCGGACTCTGCCTCCTGGGCGGTGCATTCGTGCTCGGTGCGCTCACGCTTATCGTCGGGTTGGCAGGCCTCGACTTCCGGCTCGCCTCTCTGACGGGCCCGGTGCTGCTCGCACTTACGCGCTGGCCGGTGCTCATCGTCGCCACGTTGCTCCTGCTGTCGGTGGCCTACCGCTATGGTCCGTGCCGTCGCGTCGCGAAATGGCGCTGGGTGACATGGGGAGCGACGGTCAGTGCGACGATCTGGGTGATGGGTTCCTCCCTGCTTTCCTATTACGCTGCGCATTACGCCCAACTCAACCCGCTGCTCGGGTCGCTGGGTCTGGTGGTGATTTTTCTCTTCTGGTGTTACCTGACGGTGTTGATCGTGCTGTTGGGAGCGCAGATCAATGCCGAGCTGGAGCGTCACACCGACGAGGACACAGGCGCGGGTGAGCCTCGGCCTCCCGGACAGCGTGGCGCCGCGGTCGCCGCGGCTGATGTCAAACGTTGAACGGCTGCTTTCGGGAAACGCGAAGGATCGCGATGGGTCGCTTTTTGCCCTTCGCGACGGGCACAGTCCGCCCAGAATCAGACGTTGCCGCGCAACCTATCGATCCCTCTCGATAGGCCGTTCAACCTCGAATTTGGTCCCGCAGGCAGGAGGGCAGGGCGCATTCCTTACTGTTTTGCCTGCAAGCGGCTGAGAACGTCCAGCATCGCCGGAGAAACATCGGTGTGGTGATGCACGACCTTCCACCCCCCGACCTCTTGGCGATAGATGTTGGTAACGCGATGCTCTATCGAGAACTGCTGTCCACCAAGGATAGCGTGTCCCTGCTCGGTACCCATTTCGTAGGCCATATCTCCGGCGACTCGGATGAGCTGATCGTTCAATTTGACCTGCCCGTCTGACATCAACTTGGCTACTTGCTCCCATGATTCTCTGACTTTTCCCCATCCGACCTCCCGAGCGCCGATCGGGTGCATGGTCGTTACGGCCGCGCTGTGCGACCAGACGTCCGCCAGTGGACCGGCATCCCCTTTAAGCATGCGATTCAACGCCGCGTAGAATCCTTTTGATGCCTTGCGTACCTCGTCTTGTGCTGACATGAATTATCTTCCTTGATCCGGGCGTGACTCATGAGGCGTCACACCGATGTTCATGGGTCCATGGACTGGAAAATTGTTCGGGTCTTTCCGCTTACAGGTACCCATCGCTTCTCCGCGGTCCGGCAAGCAGGTGTTCGTTGGTCGAACCGAAGGTTTGAAGGAGCAGCGAAGGAACCCGTAGAAAGTGTACGCTCGACGGTCCGCCCTGAGTCATCCTGCGTCCTTCGTGTAGGTCTCTGTCCGGCCAACAGCAGACGTTCGCTGATTGGTTAAACAGCGTCGCTCCGAGTAGCGAACGTGCGCAGCGAGAGCGGAGGCGTAAGCGGGGTCGGGACCCGGTTAAGCAGGATTACTCGATTATGTCGTCGGCGCGAAGCGATACCGATTGCGGGATGGTGATACCGAGCGCCTTAGCGGTTTTCATGTTGACCACCAACTCGAACTTGGTCGGCTGTTGGACTGGAATATCACCGGGTTTCGCTCCCTGAGCCACCTTAGCGATGTATGAGGCCGCATTATGGTAGGCCGTCCTCAGGCTTTCGCCATAGCTCATGAAGCCGCCGTCATCGACGAATTCCCGCGCTCCATAGAAGGCGGGGAGGCGGTGCTTGGCCGCAAGCTCCACGATTTGCGCCCGCCTCGTGAGAAACACCGGCTCGTCGGGCAGGACGAAGATCGCGCCTGCCTTCTCGCGCAGTGCAGTCTCGAACGCGGCGGGCAGATTCACGTCCATGGGGCTTGCCACGTCGATCCTTATGAGTTTCAGTTTCAGCGACTGCGCCGCCGGGCCGAGCGCTTGCCACATCCGCGGGTGCACGTCGCTTCTCGCGTCCGTGAGCACTGCGATCGTAGACGGCCTGGGGAGGACGCTCGCGAAGAGCTCCATCATCTTGGGCATGATATCTTCCGCCTGGCTGGAAAGCCCGGTGAGATTCGCGCCGGGCTTGGCGAGGCTCGCGATCAAATGCTGCCCCACGGGGTCGGCGACGGCTGCCATGACGATGGGGGTCGTCCTGGTCGCCTGCATGGCGGCGCGAGTCGATGGCGTGCAAGTCGTGACCATGGCCTCGAGATTCATCGCAGCGAGTTCGCGCGCAAATTCGGGCACCCGGTCGCCGCGGCCATTGGCATAGCGGCGCTCGAGCACGAGGTTCTTGCCCTCGACGTAGCCCTGCTCGCGCAGGCCCCGCAAAAGCTCCTGTTCCAGATGGCCGCGCTGCGCCAGACTGCCCATGACCAGGATGCCGATATGGGCCTTTTTTTCCGGTGATTGCGCGACGCCCGCAGGCGGTGTTGTCAGTAGCAGAGCACCGGCGGCGATCGCAGCAATGCGTTTCATGTTCACGCTCATGTTGGCGGTTCCCTTTAGCATCCCGACAATTCAGTCACATCATCGACGAGTGAGTCTAGCGATACTACGCGTTCCGGCACTTCCGGTGCGCCGACGAGTGACCGGTTCTGACGAATTACTCAGTAGTCGGTAATTAAGACGACAACTATGGAACTTTCGATACCCATGAATGTCGAATCGTTTATGAAACGAGACGGACGGACATTTGACCACCAAACGCTGGAGGCAATTCGGTTGATGGCGGTTGAACGGGTGCGTGACGGCGAACCGGCATCGGAAGTGATCGCGGCCTACGGATTCAATCGCACGACGATCTACAAGTGGATCCAAGCGGCGTTGCAGCCGGGAGTGGGCATCAAGGCACTGCGATCGACACGGGCGACGGGGCGACCCCGCAGCCTGACGCCGGCACAGGAGAAGCAAGTGTTTCGTTGGGTCAATGGCCGCGATCCGCGTCAGTATGGGTTGGACTTCGGGTTGTGGACACGCGCCGTCGTCGCCGGATTGATCCAGAAGAAATTCGGCGTGAAGCTTGGGCTCACGGCCGTCGGAGAATTGTTGGCCAAACTTGAGTTGACTCCGCAGAAGCCGTTGCAGCGAGCCTACC
>JBPCLS010000039.1:0-5780 GCA_051003055.1 Casimicrobiaceae bacterium | reverse complement strand
CGGCAAACGTTGCCCAAGCTGACGACATAATTACCGTGGTTGCTCATCAGCGGCGGCAACGACCACTGCGGAATTCGATAGACGCGCTCGGCCGTCATGACGAGAAAACGGTCTTCGGTAACCGGTGTATTGAGAGGCGCGCCGCGCTGGCGCCAATCGGGGAGTAGTTCGTTCAGCGCCTTCGGATCGATCACGGCGCCGGAGAGAATGTGGGCGCCGACTTCGGACCCTTTCTCCAGCACGCACACGGAAACCTCGCGCTTGGCATCGACGGCGAGCTGTTTCAGGCGAATCGCCGCGGCAAGACCCGAAGGACCGCCGCCGACGATCACGACGTCGTATTCCATTGCTTCGCGTGGCATCGCGTCTCCCGAATTCCTGCGTGGCGCCGATCGAATGGGTGTCTCCCCATTATAATTCTCGAAGAACAAGATACTGTGTATTGCACGGGATCAACACCGGACGCGCCATGACCAAACTCTGGGAGCCATCACTCGAACGCATTCGTGACGCCAACCTCACGGCGTTTGGCGCGATGATCGCGCGCAAGTACGGTGTCGATGTTGGCTCTTACCAGACGCTATGGCAATGGTCGATCGACAACAGTACGGACTTCTGGCGTGAGCTATGGGCGTACGGTAGCGTTATCGGCATTGAGGGCGAGCGCGTGCTGATCAACGCCGACCGAATGCCGGGAGCGCAATGGTTTCCGGATGCGAAGCTCAATTTCGCGCAGAACCTGCTGGAGCGCCGGCGCGCCGACGACTCGGGCGACGCGCTGGTGTTCTGGGGCGAAGACAAAATCCGGCGGCGAGTCTCGCATGCGGAATTTCATGCGCTTGCGTCGCGCGTAGCTGCCGCGCTGGCCGCGCAAGGCGTCGGTGTGGGCGATCGGGTCGCTGCGTACATGCCCAATATGCCCGAGACGATCATCGCGCTGCTGGGCGCTGCTGCCAACGGCGCGACTTGGTCGTCGTCTTCGCCCGACTTCGGTGTTCAGGGCGTGCTGGATCGCTTTGGCCAGATCGAACCTCGCGTGTTGTTTACCGTCGACGGCTACTGGTACAACGGCAAGGCGATACCGATTTTGGACAAAGTGGCGGCGATCGTCGCCGCATTGCCGTCGGTCGAGCAGGTCGTGATCGTCCCTTATCTGCGGCAAACATTGCCGCCGCGCCAGGAATTGCCGGCGGAGTTTGCCGGAGTGCGCAATGCGGTCGCGTGGGACGTCTGGCTCGCGCCGTTTCTCTCGGGGCCAATCGCGTACGCGATGCTGCCGTTCGATCACCCGCTGTACATTCTGTATTCGTCGGGTACGACCGGTATCCCCAAGTGTATCGTGCACGGTGCGGGTGGAACGCTGCTGCAGCATCTTAAGGAACTGGTGCTCCACAGTGATGTAAAACCGGGCAATCGTCTGTTTTTTTTCACGACGTGCGGCTGGATGATGTGGAATTGGCTCGCGTCGGGCCTCGCGGCGCGGGCGACCTTGCTCCTCTACGACGGCTCCCCGTTCATCGAGCGCGGGCGCATTCTGTGGGAACTCGCGGATGCCGAACGCATGACCCACTTCGGCACGTCGGCGAAATACATCGACGCGGCGAAAAAAATTGCACTCGTACCGCGCAAGGATTTCGACTTGTCGAGCGTGCGTACGATGTTCACGACCGGCAGCCCGCTGGCGCCGGAATCGTTCGACTACGTGTATCAGTGCGTGAAAGGCGATCTCTGCCTATCGTCGATTTCCGGCGGCACCGACATCGTCTCGTGCTTCGCGCTGGGTGCACCCACGTTGCCGGTCTGGCGCGGCGAATTGCAGTGCCGCGGACTTGGTATGGATGTCGACGTGTACGATGCCGACGGCCGTGCGCTGGTGGGCGAAAAAGGTGAGCTCGTTTGCAAAGCGCCATTTCCTGCGATGCCCATCGCGTTCTGGAACGATCCCGATGGCGAGAAGTACCGCGCGACGTATTTCGAACGCTTTCCCGGGATCTGGTGCCATGGCGATTGGGTGGAGCTGACCGAGCATGGAGGGATGATCTTCTACGGTCGCTCCGACGCGACGTTGAATCCCGGCGGCGTGCGCATCGGCACCGCGGAAATCTATCGCCAGGTCGAGCAACTGCCCGAGGTGGTCGAAAGCCTGGTGGTCGGTCAGGATTGGCCGCCGGGTGAAGTGACCGATGTTCGGGTCGTGTTGTTCGTCAAGCTTAACGATGGCTTGACGCTCGACAATGAGCTGATCGAACGCATTCGGCAGAAGATCCGCATCAACACGACGCCGCGCCATGTGCCGGCCAAAGTTTTGCAGGTGACCGACATCCCGCGCACCAAGAGCGGCAAGATCGTGGAGCTTGCGGTGCGCAACGTGGTTCATGGCCGCGACGTGCTGAACAGCGAAGCGCTCGCCAATCCCGAAGCGCTGGAACAATTCCGCGATCGCTACGATTTGAAGAATTGAACTTTCTGGCGATTCTTGCGGCGCTCGGCCTTGAGCAGTGGAGCGCCTTTCATTGGCGTGTCGCCGTCGAGCGGGGCTTCGTCCGGTACGCGCGCGGAATCGAGCATCGTTTCAACGGCGGTACCACGCAGCACGGACTCTTTGCCATCGTCATCGCCCTCGTGCCGCCCGTCTTGATCGCAGCGGCGGTATTTTTTCTCGCCGACCGCATGCACCCGCTACTGGGGCTGCTTTGGAATGTGGCGGTGCTCTATTTTTTGATGGGGTTTCGCCGCTTTAGCCATTGCGTCTCGGAGATCGTAACGGCGCTTAAGGCGAATGAACTCACGGCGGCGCGCCGCGCGCTGGCGAAATGGGGTGGCGGCGCCACGAGCGACTTGTCGAGCGAAGATGTGGCACGCCTTGCCATCGAGCGCGGGTTCGTCGATGCGTACCGGCAAATGTTCGCGGTGCTCTTTTGGTTCGCCATTCTCCCGGGACCAGCGGGCGCCGTCCTGTATCGCGCCGCCGCGCTACTGGCGGAAGAGTGGAAGGGCGAGGTGCCAGGCGTCGAACCGTCGCCGCTCGTACAGTCACGCACCGAATTTGGACGGCCGGCGCGGCAGTTACTGGCACTGCTCGACTGGGTACCCGTTCGCCTGACGGCGCTCTCGTTCGCTATTGTCGGCGACTTCGAGGATGCGGTTGCTTGCTGGCGCACGCAAGCGAGGCTTTGGGCGAAGCAGGACGGTGGAGTCGCGATCGGCATTCTTCTCGCCAGTGGCGGTGGTGCGCTCGGCGTACAGCTTGGCGGTCCGTTGCCGGTGCTTGCCGGCGATCCGGATGCGCGTCCGGAGCTTGGCGTCGGCGATCCGGTCGAACCGGAGATCCTCCCGTCAGCGGTGGGACTCGTGTGGCGCGCGCTTATCTTGTGGCTACTGCTGATCCTGCTGCTGACGCTTGCCAACATCGCGCCCTAAAGGTATCTGCGCGTTCTAACGCGCCGCTTTGCGCGCGTAAGACGCTTCTGCGATAAGCGAATGCAGCAGCGCGACGCGGAACGGGGCGACGGCTCCGGCAGCGACGGCCGCCTGTACGACGCAACCGGGTTCTGAACCGTGCCGGCAATCACGAAACCGGCAACGCCCGAGCAATGGACGAATCTCCACGAACGACTCGGCAATCCGCGCCGGATCGAGATGGGCCAGGCCGAAAGCCTTGATGCCGGGCGAGTCGACCACCCAGGTCTCCGCGCCTAGCGACGGCACTTGATACAGCGCCGTGGACGTCGTCGTGTGACGGCCGGTCGCAAGCGCCGCTGACACGTCTTGCGTGCGGACCTGCGCATGTGGGCAGAGCGTGTTCACGAGCGTGGACTTGCCCATGCCCGATTGACCCACCAGCACCGAGTGACGTTGGGCAAGCCAGGGAACCATGGGCGCGACGTCGCGTAGCGCGGCGAGTTCGACGACGGGATAGCCCAGCGCCGCATAGGGTGCGAGGCGAGCGCGCAACATGGCAAACGATGGCAAATCCGCTTTGTTGGCCGCCAGCACGAAACGACAGCCTTCGGCCTCCGCGGCGATCATCCAGCGATTGATGAGTTCCTCGTTGAGTGAGAGATCGGGCGCGACGATACCCACGATCTGGGTCACGTTGGCCGCAATCAGCTTGCCATGATGCGTATCGGAGCGGTACAGCGAACTCGAGCGCGGGACGACGGATTCGATGGAGCCGCCGCCGGCGACGCGGGCAATCTCCACCTGGTCGCCGCAGGCGATTTGCGCGGAGCGGCCCTTCAATACGCAACTCAGGCGTTCGCCGTTGTCGAGCGCGACGTCGAAGTGCCGCCGGTACGAAGCGACGACTAAAGCCAGCTCGGTCAAGCGAACAGGCGCTCGACTTTCGCCGCGCAGATGATGTCGTTCAGCGTAACGCTTCCCGCGCTGTGCGTCGCGTAGGCCACGACGCACTGATCGTAGTGGACCGAAAGATCAGGATGATGATTTTCGCGTTCGGCGATCCATGCTACGGCGTTCACGAAAGCGAGGGTCTGGTGATAGGCGGAAAACACGAACCGCTTTTCGATGCGCTGGTCTTGCATCGTCCAACCCGGCAACGCCGCAAGATGCGCCGCGATTTCAGCCGCGCCCAAGCGTGGCGCGCCGTTTTGACAGTGACTATCGGCGAGCGGGATCAGCCCGTTCCCCGGCTGTTCAGCCGGCGGTGCGCTCATGACTTGAACTTGTAGTACTTCGAATTCAAAAAGGCGGCGACATGCATTTCCTCTTCGGGAAAATAGTTGGTCGAAAGCTCGGCATTGCACAGCTGGACTTGCGCCAGCAATTGCTCCGGCGTGCGCACCTTGCGTTCGCTGCGCGTATAGATCGTGTGCGCATCGCCGTATTTGCGCACGTGGCAGGCCACACAGTCCTTGTCGGCCAATATCTGTCCCGCCTTCGCGTCGCATGTTGAAAAAGCTTTCGGTTGCTGCGCGCCGGCTATCACCGCAAACGTGCCGGTGAGCATGGCAACAGTGAGAATTCGTCGCATGGCCGTCGGCTCCCGATTAGGCCGCTGCCGGAATCGGGAGCGCGCCTGTCAGCGATTCGATGCGCGCGATACGCACCGCCGCTGGTGGATGCATATCATGGTAAGCCGAGTGCAGAGGGTCCGGGGTGAGGGTCGCCGCATTGTCTTCGTAGAGCTTGACCAGCGCCCGCACCAGCGCGAACGCGTCGGCATAGCGCGTGGCGAATGCGTCGGCTTCGAATTCGTGCTTGCGCGAGTAGAGCGAGCCCAACGGTTCCAGCGCGAACGTGAACACGGGGAGCGCCAGAAGAAAGAGTTGCAGTGCGACTCCCGGGCGCGCCATGGCGACCGGCAACAGCGCATCCGGAATACCGAGCCCGGCGTAGAACCACGGTTCACGCGCCAAGTATGCAAGCAAAGCAAGCACGCCGAGCGATGCGACCGCCGACCAGGCAATGCGCTTGCCGACATGCTTCAACTTGAAATGCCCCAGTTCGTGCGCGAGGACCGCTTCGACTTCCTCCGGCGCAAGCCGCTCGATCAGCGTATCGAAAAACACGATGCGTTTGGCGCGGCCGAATCCCGTGAAGTAGGCATGGCCATGGCCAGAGCGCTGGGAGCCATCCATAACAAACAGGCCGGCGCTTTTGAATCCGCAGCGCTTGAGCAGCGCTTCGATACGGTCGCGCGCGGCGCCGGCAGCCAATGGGCTGAATTTGTTGAACAGCGGGGCGATGAGCGTCGGATAGGCAACGAGCAGCAACAACTGGAAGGCCATCCACGCCACCCATGCCCAGACCCACCACCA
>JBPCLS010000038.1:0-4569 GCA_051003055.1 Casimicrobiaceae bacterium | reverse complement strand
TTGATGATGCCCGCGGCGGTGATCGGAATCCAGGCCATCTGCACGGCCCAGATCGAGAGGCCCACCGCGCCGAACAGGAACACGTTGACGACCAACATCAATCCGACACCCTGCCAGGAAAAGCGCGAATAACAATTGCGCTCGAGCCAGTCCTCGGGCGTGCCGTGCCCATACTTTTCGAGCGTTTCCAGGTTCTTCGATTCGGCGCGATACAGCTCTGCGCCCTCCCAGAAGACCTTGTCGATCCCGCGCGTCTGCGGGCTATGCGGATCGTCCGCGGTTTCAACCTTGGCGTGGTGCTTGCGATGGATCGCGACCCATTCCTTGGTCACCATGCCCGTCGTCAGCCACAACCAGAAACGAAAGAAATGCGCCGTTGCCGGGTGAAGGTCGAGCGCCCGATGCGCTTGCGCCCGGTGCAAATAAATCGTCACCGAGGCGATCGTGATATGGGTCAGGACCAGCGCGACGACGATGTACCCCCACCACGGTAAATCGACAATCCCGTGAGCCGCCAGCGAAAAAAAGTCGTAGTTCATTTGATATCCCGATAAATTTTGGTGCGGTCAGATGACGAGCTGATCACCCGGACAGCGCCCAACGACGCATTCTACGCGATGGGTCAAGGAAAGACTGCGGGGTGCCGAACATATGAGAATGTCATGATCACGCAAGCCGTGGGCCATGCGCATCCTGGATGACGCGGACTTCGCGCCGGGGGGAGGGGATGTTAATGCCGTTGGCCCTGAATGCAGTCAAGATGCGGCGGTTGAGCGCACTTTTCAAGTTGAGCTGCCCGTTTTCGGGATCGCGCAACCACACTCCCAACTCCAGATTGATTCCGTTGTCGGCAAAATTGACGAGAAAAGCGGCCGGTGGATTGGGCTCGGCAACAATGCGCGGATCCTCGCGCGCCGCTTCTTCCATCAGGCGCAACGCGAAATCGACGTCGCAGTCGTAGCTTACCTGAACGCTGACGCCGACCCGCACTTCGCGCCCCGAGTAGGTATGGTTAAGCACCGTCGTCGTGGCCAGCGTTTCGTTCGGAACGATCGCTTCAACGCCATCGAGACTCTTGACGACGACATAGCGCGCCGTCACCCGCGATACAACCCCATAGCGCCCGTCCACGGTGATCATGTCGCCCAGCCGAATCGAGCGATCGAGAAGAATCGTAAAGCCGGCAAAATAGTTCGCGGCGAGTTTCTGCAGGCCGAGACCGATGCCCACTCCCAACGCACCGCCGAACACCGTCAACAGCGTGAGATCGAAGTTGATCGCCTGCAGTGCGATGAGAATTCCCAACACCAGCAGGACAGCGCGCAGGAACTTGGACAGGACTATCTTGGTGTTGGCGGGAAGCGACGCCGTGCGCATCAGCCGCTGCTCGAGCAAGCCTGAGATCCACAAGGTGATGACCAACGTGACCAGAACCGCCACAACACCTTGGCCGATGGTGAGCAGCGATATCTCGGAGCTGCCCAGCGGTATTACGATGCGGTCGAGCTCATCGACGATCTCCGGCAGCACGCCGGTGAAATAGAGAATCACCGCGCCCCATACGGTGAACGCGATCGCGCGTTCGGATGTCTTGAGGACTGCATGCGAAGAGAAGAGCCGGCGCAGGCCGTAAACGAACATGCGGATCGCGGCGAGCGCAACCAGCAACGGCAACGCGATGTCGATGAAAAACGGCGGACCGACGCACCGCTGAAACGCCAAGCGGGCAACGAACAAAAGCGCGAGCGCCAGCAGCGGGAACACGACGCGCGCAAGGCCGCCGGGGAAGCGGACCCAGACGCCTCCGTGCGCGGCCCGCGCGCGTTGCCAGAGCTGCCAGTCGACCAGCCACGCGATGGCGAGGCACGCGAGCATGAGACCGAGCTCGACCCAACCCGCCGACGTCGCAAGTGCCGATTCCAGACGCGTGAAGTCGATGGGTGCAAACATCGAGATGGAGTCCAGCCTGCTAGCGCATCGTTCGACTGGATCGCATGCGCGATCCAGTCATTTTCGCCGTTCCAACACGGCGGCGAAAAAGCCGTCGCAGCCGTGACGGTGCGGCAGCAGTTGCAACGCAGGTCCGGTGTCGAGCGTGATGTTCGCCCGCGCAAGCTCGGGCGCGACATCGGCCTGGGTAAAGTCGGCATGGAGATCAAGAAACGCCGCGACGATATCTTCATTCTCCTCCGGCAAGACGCTGCACGTTGCATACACAAGCCGCCCTCCGGGCTTCACGAGGGTCGCGGCGGCGGCGAGAATCGCGGCCTGCTTGGCTGTCAGTTCGGCGATCGCCGATTCCTTGTGCCGCCACTTGAGATCAGGATTGCGGCGCAGCGTGCCGAACCCCGTACACGGCGCGTCGACCAGCACCCGGTCGATCTTGCCCGCCAGTCGCTTGACCTTGGTATCGCGCTCACCGGATAAAAGCTGCGGATGCACGTTCGAGAGTCCCGAGCGCGCGAGGCGCGGCTTCAAGCTCGCGAGACGCTTCGCCACGACATCGAACGCGTAGAGACGACCCTGCGAACGCATCAGTGCGCCCAGCAGCAACGTCTTGCCGCCCGCACCGGCGCAGAAATCAACGACCATATCGGAACGCTTGGGCGCCACTGCGTAACCAAGCAATTGGCTGCCTTCGTCCTGCACTTCGAGCCGCCCGTCCACGAGCCACGCGTGTTGCATCATCGCCGGTCGTCCGGCGAGACGGATGCCCAGCGGCGAATACGGCGTCGCGCTCGCTGCCAGATTCTCGGCGGTCAACGCGGCCAGTGCTGCGTCGCGCGAGGTCTTCAGCGGATTGACGCGCAGATCGAACGGCGCGGGTGAGAGCCACGCGCGCGCAAGCGCCGCTCTCTCTTCATCGCCAAATGCGCTGCCGAGACGATCCCATAGCCAGTCAGGGAGATCGTTCGCCACCGCAGGCGGAAGCGGGTCGTGCATGCGCGCTTTGAATGCCGATGTCCAGAGAGCGTCCGCCGAGTTGAGCAAGGGCTCCAACTCGCGCACCGAATGACCGAACTCACGGACCAAAATTGCGAGCGCGAGCTTGCGCGGCTCGGACGTTGCCGCTAGCGCTTCGGTTGACCGCATCCGGCGCAACAGCGCGAATACACCTTCGGCGACGAACGAGCGGTCGTGCTGCCCCATTTCGGGATGCGCGCGAAAGAACGCGCGCAGGCCGTTGTCCGCCGGCGCGTCAAACCGACGCACCCGTTCAATCGCCGCGGCGAGGGTAGCGAGTTGGTTGGCGCGAATCGTCATTCGGTCCGCGCCTCTTCGACGCGGATCGAATCCAGACTCCCTTCCACTGTTCCGCGGCTGGCATGCACGAGGCGGAACTTGATGAGCAGGTAGTGCATCGACGGCGCGAGCCAGAGGTAAGCGTCGGTCCTGCCGTCCATGCTCTTGCGGTGCCAACGCTCGGTGTCGATCGACCCCTGCGCCCACTCGATCGTCTCCGTGCCCTCGCGCGTGATTGTGTAGTGCAGCATGCGGCGCGTCGTTGCCACCGCGAATGTGTACTGCGCCTGGGTCGGCGGTGCGAAATAAAATTGCCACATCAACGAAAGCGGATCGTACGTCGGCATTTCAAGTGAAGCGGTCTGATTTTCGTGCATTGTCACCATGCCGGTTTCCCAATCGAACGCTGCGGATTCCCGCCGATCGCGAATCGTGCGTTCGAACGTGAACTCCATTGGCTGCAGTCCGGCCGGCGTGATGAGACCGCGCGACTCGACGTTGGCCTTGCCGCGGTACACGAGCGCGGCGAGCCCGGTCGCTTCACCGACGGTCGCGATGCGGTAACGATTGCCGGTGTGTTCGAAGCGATACACCGCTTTGCCAACTTGAAAGCCTTGCGTGCCGTAAAACATTTTGTAGGCGAGATCGATGCGCGGCGGCAGTGTGTTCGGCGCAGGCGCAATCCCGAGCGTGATTTCGGGTTCGTCCTGCGCGACGGGCGCGGCCGGCGCCCCGGTCGCCCCAGCTAGCGGCCCGTCCGGAACAGTTTCAACGACCTCCGGTCCTGCGGTCGTTTCCGCCATTGGTTCTGCGGGTACGTCGATAGGTGGGGACGGTGGTGCCGGCGCGGCACGCTTGGGTTTGGGTTTCGGTTTCGCCTTGGGCGATGCGATGGGTGCCGGCGCGGGCGGTGGCGGCATTTCGGTGAGCGTCGCCGTCAGCGGCGTCGGCTCTGGTATCGGATCGGAATCGACCGGCCACAACGTGGCCGCGAAATGAAGCGCCAAGGACACTGCGAGCGCGAGCGCCAGCGCACGCCATGCGCGCGCCCTCAGCGCGGCGCCGGTTAGCGCACGCGGCGCGGCGGCGGAGTCATCGAGGAGGAATGCGGCGGGGGTCACGATAAGAACGGCGTCGGAGGAAGAAAGACCGCTGGCTGCGACGCAAGTTCGCCCCGGTCGCATCCCCACATCGCTGCGCTCGTGGGGGCCCCTGCTTCCAGGCTCACGCCGCTCGGCCTCCTTGTATGGGCGAGGGATGTGTCGCGTCGCGCGTCGGCCTTATGCGTCGATTCGCCCCGGTCGCATCCCCACATCGCTGCGCTCA
>JBPCLS010000037.1:0-3973 GCA_051003055.1 Casimicrobiaceae bacterium | reverse complement strand
CAATAGAGCGGAAAGTTCTTCACCCAGAGCGCGAATACCGCCAACGCACAGCCGCCGAGGTTGATGATCGCCCCGGCCATGAAGCCGCGACGCCGCCCGACCCGCGCCATCCATAGCGACATCGGCATCGTCGCAAGCGCGGAGCCCAGCACATACGTCGTCGCGCCCACTGTGGCGAGCGTCTTGGTGTCGGTGAGCCCGTAACCGACGAGACCGTTCATCGCGATCAGGCCGGCGGCATTCGTGAGCAGCAGCGCCTGGCAGCAGGCGAGGAGGAAGATATTGCGATAGGACGTAGACGTGGGCACGGTCAGCCGGGAACAAAAAAATGACCGCGCTTGCATTGCGCGGCCCGCAATTACTCCGCATTTGGCTCCAATCACTCTAACATGGCAGATGTCCATGCTCGCCAACGTTATCCTCGACTTCTGGTTCGCGCCACGTTCGTCGCCGGAGCACGGGACGGCACGCGCGGTGTGGTTCAAAAAAGATTCGGCGTTCGACCTTGAAATCGCCGCACGCTTTGGCGACGCCGTCGCAGCAGCGCTCGCCGGCGCCTATGGCGAGTGGTGCTTGACCGCAATCGGCGCACTCGCGCGCGTGCTGCTGCTCGACCAGTTCCCGCGCAACATGTACCGCGACACGCCGCGCGCGTTTGCCGGCGATGCGCGTGCACTCGCCACCGCCGAAGACGCCATCGCGCGCGACCTGGACCGCACGCTCGATTCGTATGGACGCTGGTTCCTGTACATGCCCTTCGAGCACGCCGAAGATGTTCCGGCGCAACGGCGTTCGCTCGAGCTGTTCGGTGCGCTGGCGCAGGATATGGGAGACAGGGAGCCCCTATCCTGGGCGGAAAAGCACGCGGAGATCATCTTCCGGTTTGGGCGCTTTCCGCACCGGAACGAGATTCTGGGGCGCGCGTCTACTCCGGAGGAAACGGCGTTTCTCGCACAGCCGGGCTCGCGCTTTTGACCGCCTGGATTAAACGGTGACGCCGCCGCTCGCTTTGCTTGGCGGAACGTTCGATCCCGTCCATTACGGGCATCTGCGAATCGCCGATGAAGCGCGACGCTCGCTCGCGTTACCTTATATCGCATTCGTTCCCGCGGGTGATCCGCCGCATCGTTCACGTCCTGTCGCATCGGCAGCCGATCGTCTCGCGATGCTGAACCTCGCGGTTGCCGAATTTCCGGGACTCGTCGTAGACGAACGCGAGCTCAATCGCGGTGGCAAAAGCTACACCGTCGCAACGCTCGAAGAACTGCGCGCGGAAGACGCGTCACGCCCACTGCTGCTGTTGCTCGGTGCCGACGCTTTTCGCGGGTTGCCGGCGTGGCACCGGTGGAACGATTTATTCGCTCTCGCGCATCTTGTCGTGATCGACCGGCCCGGAACCACGCTCGATGCACTGCCCGCGCCCCTAGCTCGGCACGCGCAGCAACGCATCGTCAACGAATCGAAGGCCTTGTGGTCGACTCCCGCGGGCGCCATTTACTTCCAGCCAGTGACACCGCAGCCGATTTCGGCCAGCGCAATTCGCGCCTTGCTGGCGGTTGCCCCGCAGACGATGGAAGCGATGGGCGATGAGTTGCGTACGTTGCTTCCGGCCGCCGTTTTGACCTATATTGTCCGCAACCAACTCTACAGCTCTGAAAAAAACGACCGGATGCGCCTTAACAAACTGCAGAAAACGGCCGTCAGCGCGCTCGAAGACATCAAGGCGCGCGACATCAAGGTCCTGGATGTACGCAAGCTCACCAGTTTTTACGACACGCTGATCATCGCTAGCGCCGAGTCCAACCGGCAGGCACGGGCGCTGGCGAACCACGTTCGCGACCGATTGAAAGACGCCGGAGCGACGATCATCGGTGTCGAAGGCGAGGAGACCGGGGACTGGGTGCTGGTCGATTGCGGTGTCCTGGTCGTCCACGTAATGCAGCCGGCCGCGCGCGCGTACTACAACCTCGAGGAGTTGTGGACGCCCGTTCCAAAACGCCGTACCAAAGCGGACCCCACCGCTCTGCCGAAGTAGCACGCTCAAAGCCCGCATCTTGGCTGCGCTGAGAATCGCCATCGTCGCGCTCGGCCACCGGATGCCCGCGTGGGTCGTCACGGGTTATGGCGAGTACGCGCGCCGGTTGCCGAGAGAGTTCGCGCTGGAATTGATCGAACTCAAGCCCGAACCGCGCAGCCGGGGAAAATCAATTTCCCACGTGGTCGCGGCCGAAGCCGTGCGCATCCGTGCCGCTTGCGTGGGCTGTACAGTCGTCGCACTCGATGAGAACGGCGCAGCGTGGACCACGCTTAAGCTCGCCAGGCATATTGGCCGTTGGCGCGATGACGGTGCCCGTGTTGCCTTCGTCATCGGCAGCGCCGATGGCCTCGCCCCTTCGATCAAAGGCACCGCGGTCCACACGCTTGCGCTCTCCGCGCTCACGTTGCCGCACGGCCTCGTGCGAGTGCTGCTGGCTGAACAGCTCTATCGGGCAGCGAGCCTGCTCGCCGGCCACCCGTATCATCGGGCATGAGCAGGATCTACGTCGCCTCGCGCAGCGCCCGCCGGCATGAATTGCTGCGTCAGATCGGCGTGGCATTCACCGAGCTCAGATTGCGCAACGCGGACGGTCGCGCACCCGACGTCGTCGAAGTCCCATTCGACGACGAACCCGCACTCGATTACGTATCGCGCATTGCCAGCGCCAAAGCCCGCATCGGATGGCTGCGCATGGCGGAACGCCGGCTGCCGGCACTGCCCGTGCTGGCGGCAGACACTGAGGTGGTGTTCGCGGGCCGTATTTTCGGCAAGCCCGTCGACTCCTCCGACGCGCGCGCGATGCTCGCATGCTTGTCGGGCGTGACGCACGAGGTCATCACCGCCGTCGCGGTGCGCGCTGAGAACGAATCGCTTCTCACCGTATCGCGATCGAATGTGTCGCTGCGTGCGCTCGCGCCGGAAGAGATTGAGCGTTACGTCGCGAGCGGCGAATCGTTCGGAAAAGCGGGGGGCTACGCGGTGCAGGGACTTGCCGCAGCGTTCATCTCTCGGCTGGAGGGAAGCCACTCGGGTGTCGTGGGTTTGCCGCTGTGCGAGACCGTCACCGCTCTCGCGAAAATCGGCGTGCGCGTGCTATAACGGACCCATTGCCGTATGCACGGATGCGCCGCGCGCGGTCGATGCGGGGCTCCCTTCCTGAATGACGCATGAAATCCTCATCAATGTAACGCCGCAGGAAACGCGCGTCGCCATGCTCGAGCAAGGCGTGGTGCAAGAGTTGCACATGGAGCGGGCAAGCGCGCGCGGTCTGGTCGGCAACATCTGCCTCGGCCGGGTGGCACGCGTGTTGCCGGGCATGCAAAGCGCGTTCATCGAAATCGGGCTCGAGCGCGCGGCGTTTTTGCATATCGCCGATATCTGGGAACATCGCCAGAATAATCACGGCGGCGAACATAGGCCCATCGAACGGATTCTGCATGAAGGACAATCGCTACTGGTCCAAGTGATCAAGGACCCGATTGGCACCAAGGGCGCGCGGCTGTCAACGCAGGTGAGCCTCGCGGGTCGTCTGCTCGTGTACCTGCCGCAAGACTCGCACATCGGCATCTCGCAGCGCATTGGGGACGAAACCGAGCGCGAGATTCTGCGCGAGCGCCTGCAGCATCTTTTGCCCGAAGGCGCAACCGGCGGGTTCATCATCCGCACGATGGCCGAAACGGCGTCCGAACGCGAGATGCAGTCCGACATCGAATATCTGACCAAGCTCTGGCGCGACTTGACCGAGCGCGCACGGGAGGTCCCCCCGGCGTCGCTGCTGTACCAGGACTTGAACCTTGCGCAGCGTGCGTTGCGCGACATGGCAACCGAAGAGACCGAGCGAATCCTCGTCGACTCGCGGGAGACGTATGCGCGCATGCAGGACTTCGCGCATCAGTACACGCCCGCACTGGCCGATCGGATCGACCACTACATCGG
>JBPCLS010000036.1:0-6600 GCA_051003055.1 Casimicrobiaceae bacterium | reverse complement strand
CTCCTGGTGTTCGTCACCGACGTGCATGCGCTGGGGCTGCCCACCGCGCAGGGATTGATCTTCACCGAGACGTTCTACTGGGATCGCAACGACGAGAGCCGGGCGTTTGCGAAGCGCTTCGCGGCGGCGAACAAAGGCACTCATCCAACGATGATCCACGCCGGCGTCTACTCCTCGCTGCTGCATTACCTCAAGTCCGTCGAGGCGACGAAGAGCGACGACGGCACCCAGGTGATCGCCCACATGAAGGCGCAGCCGACCGACGACCCGCTGTTCGGCAAGGGGACGATTCGCGCCGACGGCCGCAAGATCCATCCGGCGTACCTGGTCGAGGTGAAGAAGCCGGCCGAGTCGAAGGGCCCGTGGGACTATCACAAGATCCGTTCGACGATTCCGGCGGATCAGGCGTTCCGGCCGCTGGCGGAAGGCGGCTGCCCGCTCGTCAAGTGACGGTTATCCGTCGCGCCGGTTGGCCATGATGCACGATGCGAGGGTCGGCGCGGCGCGACGGACGAACTGCTCGCGTTCGAGCGGCGCAAGGTACGCGCCGCTCAACGCTCGCGATGGCCGCGGACTCGGTGAAACGGTGCAAGATGATCGTAGCGGCCGTCAAAAGGAACCGTTCAGCGCGTATGAAGCTCGCCATGGTCGCTTTCGGTCGCGCGCGCGGATGTTGAGCGGCGCGTCAGTCCGCTCGAACATGCGCCCACTGGTGGTTGCGCTATGACTGAGATTTTCGGCGTGCCGCTGCAGGCTCTGTTCGGCCAGCTCCTGATCGGTCTCATCAACGGCTCGTTCTACGCGATGCTGTCGCTCGGCCTGGCGGTGATCTTCGGCCTTCTGAACATCATCAATTTCTCGCATGGTGCGCAATACATGATGGGTGCCTTCTGCGCGTGGTTCTTGCTGAACAAGCTGGGGCTGGGCTATTGGTGGTCGCTTCTCATCGCGCCGGTCGTCGTCGGCGCGACCGGGGTGATCATCGAGCGCACGATGCTGTTCCGCCTCTACAAGCTCGACCACCTGTACGGACTCTTGTTGACGTTCGGCCTCGCGCTGGTGATCCAGGGCCTGTTCCGCAACGAATTTGGCTCGTCGGGGCTCCCCTACCAGATACCGCCCGAGCTCGGCGGCGGCTACAACCTCGGCTTTATGTTCCTGCCCAAGTACCGCGGTTGGGTGGTCGTCGCCTCGCTCATCGTGTGCCTCGGCACCTGGTACGTGATCGAGCGCACCAAGCTCGGCTCGTACCTGCGGGCGGCAACCGAAAACCCGGCGCTGGTTCAGGCGTTCGGCATCAACGTGCCGCGGATGATCACGCTGACCTACGGTTTCGGCGTGGGGCTGGCGGCGCTTGCCGGCGTGATGGCCGCACCGATCTACCAGGTGAATCCTCTGATGGGCGCGGACCTCATCATCGTCGTGTTCGCAGTCGTCGTGATCGGCGGCATGGGCTCGATCCTGGGGTCGGTGCTCACCGGCTTCCTCCTCGGCGTCATCGAGGGGTTGACCAAGGTGTTCTATCCGGAGGCGTCGAATACGGTGATTTTCGTCGTCATGGTGATCGTGCTGCTGGTCAAACCCGCCGGTCTGTTCGGCAAGGAGCGGTGAAGCCATGACGGAGCTGACCACTGCAGCCGGCGTCGCGACGCCGACGCCCCGACCTGCCGGCATTCTCGTCAGCATGGCGGTGATGGCCGCGGCATTCGCGATCGCGCCGCACGTCGGCGTCTATCCGATCTTCCTGATGAAGGCTTTATGTTTCGCGCTGTTCGCGTGCGCGTTCAACCTACTGCTCGGTTTTGGCGGGCTCTTGTCGTTCGGTCACGCGATGTTTCTCGGTACGGCTGGCTACGCGTGCGCGCATGCGGCGAAAGTGTGGGGATGGCCGCCGGAGGCGGCGATCCTGTTTGGAACCGCATCCGCGACGGTCCTCGGGGTGATCGTCGGCGCGCTGGCGATAAGGCGGCAGGGTATCTACTTTGCGATGATCACGCTGGCGCTGGCGCAAATGATCTATTTCTTCTACTTGCAGTCGCCATTCACGCACGGCGAGGACGGCATTCAATCGGTGCCGCGCGGCATGCTGTTCGGGGTGCTGGATCTCTCGCATCCGCTTGCGATGTATTACGTCGTTCTGGCGATCTTTCTTGCGGGATTCCTGCTGATCTATCGCGTCGTCCATTCGCCGTTCGGGCAGGTATTAAAGGCGATTCGCGAAAACGAGCCGCGCGCGATTTCGCTCGGTTACGACGCCGAAAAATACAAGCTGCTGGCGTTCGTGCTGTCGGCGACGTTGTCCGGCCTCGCCGGCGCGACCAAGGCGATCGTATTCCAGCTCGCCTCGCTTACCGACGTGCACTGGACGATGTCCGGCGAAGTGGTGCTCATGACTTTGCTGGGCGGCATGGGAACGATCTTCGGGCCGGTCGTCGGTGCGTTCGTGATCATCGCGCTCGAAAACTACCTTGCGCCGTTCGGGCAGTGGGTGACGATCATCACCGGCCTGATCTTCATCGTCTGCGTGCTGGCGTTCCGGCGCGGCATTGTCGGCGAATTGTCGGCGTGGTGGGTGCAGCGACGAAGATAATCGGCGCCGGAGTGCGTGCGCTGGCGGTATGCGCGCTCGCCACCGCCGCCGTGGCGCAGGCGTTGGTCGTCGAAGGCAGTTGCCGCGACGGCCAGCCGCATGGTGCGTACGAACTCAAAATGGGCAACGGCCAGTTGCGCGTCGCGGGCGCGTTCAGCAACGGTAAGCGCACTGGCAGTTTTCTGTTCTGGACGGCGTTGGGCGTGCGCATCGCCCATTTGCCGTTCGACGACGACGAAATGAACGGAACGGTCGCGCTTTGGTATCCCGACAAGCGCAACCCGCAATCCAAGCTGGAAGCGGTCTACGTGAACGGGCGTCTCAATGGCGTCAAGCGCTCCTGGCACCCGAACGGACGCATCCGCGCTGAATTCCGCTATGGATCCGGAACGCTGCTCGACGCAAGCGCGTTTGACGTTGCCGGCAAGCCGCTGCCGGCACCGGAGGCGCGTGCGCTGGCCGCGCGCGACGCCTTGGCCGACGTCACCTACTACGCGTCGCTCGATCAGATCGTGCGCGACAATCTGCCTTGTGCTGTTCGGACGACGACGCGAGGACGAACACACCCGGTTGCTGCCGGCACCGGCCTCTTTTGACGTCCGCTCGGTTTTTGGGCTAGATTGCGCATCCGTCACATGCTTGGCTTAAGGTGCGATGCGGTTTTTGTATTGCTTCCGATCGAGTTGTATCTCCATTCAAGGTGAATTTCATGCGTAAAGTTATTTTTCTCCGTGAGCTCGGCGCCGCGGTCATGTCCGTTGCATTGGTTGTCGCGCTGCCCGCTGCGCAGGTAGTCGCCGCCGACTTGCGTATCGCTGTCGGCGCAGACGTCACTTCCGCGGACCCACATTTTTTCAATTTGTTTCCCAATAACAATATCGCCGAACACATTTTCGACAAGCTCGTGCAAATGGACCCGGATTCGAAAATGATCCCGGGTATCGCGACATCGTGGAAGCCGCTCGACGACAAGACGTGGGAGTTCAAGCTGCGCAAGGGAATCAAATTCCACGACGGCAGCGAGCTGACCGCCCAGGATGTCGCGTTTTCGATCGAGCGCGTCGCGAACATTCCGAATAGCCCAGGGCCGTTTACCGCTTACACGAAAGCGATCATCGCGACGGAGACCGTCGATCCGTACACGATCCGCTTCAAGACCGCGGCGCCGCATCCGCTGATGCCCAACGACATGTCGACGATCTACATCGTTTCGAAAAAAGTCGCGACGGGCGCGTCGACCGAGGATTTCAACACCGGCAAGGCCACGATCGGCAGCGGCCGCTTCAAGTTTGTCCGCTATGTGAACGGCGACCGCGTGGAATTGGCGAAGAACGACGACTACTGGGGCGACAAGCCCACGTGGGACAAGGTGACGTTTCGCATCATCAAGAACGAAGCGTCAAGGGTGGCAGCACTCCTGTCGGGCGACGTCGACGCCATCGAAAACGTGCCGACGGCAGACATGGCGCGGCTCAAGAACGACCCGAAATTCACCGTCTCGGCGAAGATTTCGCACCGGGTCATCTATTTCAACTTCGATCACCTGAGCCGGGTAAGTCCGTTCGTCACCACCAAGGACGGCAAGCCAATGGACAAGAACCCGCTGCTGGATGTTCAGGTTCGCCGCGCTATCTCGAAGTCGATCAACCGCCAGGCCATCGCCGATCGCGTGATGGAAGGCAACGCCGTGCCATCGGGGCAACTTGTGTCGGAGAAGCTCTTCGGCCACGTTCCGGGACTCAAAGCGGATGCGTACGATGTGGAAGGCGCGAAGAAATTGTTGGCGGCCGCCGGCTATCCGGATGGCTTCAACATCACGATTCACGGCCCATCGGGCCGGTACGTCAATGATGAGAAGATCGTGCAAGCTGTCGCCCAGATGGTCGCGCGGATCGGCATCACGGCGAAAGTCGAGACGGCGCCGATGGGCCCGTACTCCGGCCGTGCGTCGAAACAGGAATTCAGCTTCCACATGGTCGGGTGGGGCGCGTCGACCGGCGAAGCGTCGAGCCCGTTGCGCTCGCTACTCGCCACCAACAACCGCGACAAAGGCTTGGGCGCCGTCAACTGGGGTCGCTACAGCAACGTGAAATTCGATTACCTGATCGAGCAGGCGCTGCAGCAGGTCAACGACGAGAATCGGCTGGTCATGCTGCAGAACGCGACCAAGCTTGCGATGGAAGATCTGGGGCTCATGCCGATTCATTTCCAGTTTACGGTGTGGGCCACGAAAAAAGGCGTCTCGTACACGCCGCGCACCGACGAGTACACGCTCGCGTTCCAGTTCCGGCCGACGAAGACCTGACGCGAATCGTCCAACGCGACTGAACATCGTGAATCGGCTGCGCACCAAACGCAGCCGATTCACCGCTATGTAGTCTCAGCGACCGAAAGTAGAATACACGTTCGGCCGCCTGCGCGTTCGGCCGCCTCTATATGCTTGTCTACATCATCCGCCGCAGCATGCAGAGCGTGGTCGTGCTCTGCATCATGTCGCTGCTGGTCTTCGTCGGTGTGTACGCGATCGGCAACCCGATCGACATCCTCATCAATCCGCAGGCTGACCAGATCGATCGCGAGCGCGCTATCGCAGCCCTGGGTCTCGACAAGCCCTTGTGGGAACAGTACGGGAGCTTTCTCGCCGGAGCGGTGCAGGGCAATCTAGGTCGCTCGTTCGTGCATTCGACATCCGCGTTGGGCTTGATCCTTGAGCGCATGCCCGCAACGATGGAACTGGCGATTGCCGCGATGGCGATAGCGGTCGTTCTGGGCATTCCGCTGGGATTGTGGGCGGGTTTAAAGCCCAACGGCGTGGCCGGCCGCACGATTATGGCGAGCTCGATCCTCGGGTTTTCGCTGCCCACGTTCTGGGTGGGGCTGATGCTGATCATGGTGTTTTCCGTCATGCTTGGGTGGCTGCCCTCCAACGGACGTGGGCCAACGGTGGAGCTGTTCGGCTTGATCCCCGTTTCATTCCTGTCGTGGGAAGGGTTGCGACATCTGATCCTGCCGGCGACCAACCTGGCGCTCTTCAACCTCGCCCTGCTGATCCGCCTGACCCGCGCCGGCGCCCACGAAGCGCTGCTGCAGGATTACGTGAAGTTCGCCCGCGCGAAGGGCCTCACCAACGCTCGGGTCATCGGCGTGCACGTTCTACGCAATATCCTGATTCCGATCGTGACGGTGATCGGGCTCCAGTTCGGCGCGCTGATCGCATTCGCAATTGTCACCGAGAGCGTGTTCGCGTGGCCGGGGATGGGCAAGCTTCTTATCGATTCGATCAATCTGCTCGACCGGCCGATTATCGTCGCGTACCTGATGGTGATCGTGACGTTTTTCATCTTCATCAATCTCGTCGTCGACGTGCTGTATTCAGCGCTCGATCCACGCGTCCGGTTGACCGAAAGCAAGGGGTGAATGCGTGGACGCAGCGGTAACGATCAAGCCCGCGGAGCGCGGCGTCCAGAGCCCGTTCCGGCGCATCGTCAGCGATTTTTTGGCGAATCCGGTGGCGGTGTTCGGGCTCGGGCTCTTGACGCTGATTGTCCTGGCGGCGATTTTTGCGCCGCTGATTTCGCCGCAGAATCCTTACGACTTGGCACAACTCGACGTGATGGACAGCCGCCTCCCCCCGGGCTCGCCTTCGCCGACCGGCGGAACCTACTGGCTCGGCACCGACGATCAGGGCCGCGATATGCTGTCGGCGATCTTTTACGGCTTGCGCATTTCGCTTTCCGTCGGCGCGCTCTCGACAGTGTTGGCATTGGCCATCGGTCTCGTTATGGGCTTATCCGCCGCGTACTTGGGTGGACGAATTGAAACGCTGATCATGCGCGTCGTCGATATCCAGTTGTCGTTTCCGGCGATCCTGATTGCCTTGATCCTGATCGCGGTTTTAGGACAGGGGACCGGCAAGGTTGTCGCTGCGCTGGTCACGGTCCAGTGGGCCTACTACGCGCGCACCGTCCGCAGCGCAGCACTGGTCGAAAAGCGTAAGGAGTATATGGAAG
>JBPCLS010000035.1:0-3429 GCA_051003055.1 Casimicrobiaceae bacterium | reverse complement strand
TGCCTTGCAGGATGGCCGGACCGAGAAGCACGCCCATCGAGCGCTGATAGGCGGGTTCATTGGCCGAGTAGAGACGGGGGATCCGTTGTTCGACCTGCTTCTCGCCCGGGAGCAAATTGAGAACCAGAACAGTCCCCCCGAGAGTGGCGATGATGGCAACGACGATCCAGATGATGAATCGCTTGCGTGGGAAGCGCATAAAGTCCTTGAAAGAGCGGGTCGGGGACGGCGCGTCATTGTGCCGGGTTACTTTGCGGCGGTACAACTCCAATGAATCTTCGCGTCGTTTGATGTTGTTCCTAGACAACGCGCGGTGGCCAGCGTAGCTTGGCGCGTTGTTCGCAACCGCAGATTAGACGTCGTGAATAATGACCGCTGTGGAACGCCCCACCATCGCACTTAACATCAGCGCCGTCGAACGGGAGACGGGGCTGTCGAAAGACGTGCTGCGGATGTGGGAGCGGCGCTATGGTTTTCCCAAACCTAGCCGCGACGATAACGGCGAACGCGAATATTCGCCGGCCGACATCGGTAAGTTGCGCGCGGTCAAGCGCTTGATGGACGTCGGACTACGGCCCGGGAAAATCATCGTGCTCTCGCTGGCCGAGCTCAACGCCATGGCTGACGCGCGCGCCAAGCCGCGGGACGGAGAGTCAGCGCCGGTACTCGAGCGCGACGTGCTCGCGATATTGCAGTCGCACGATGCGGGGGCGCTGCAGCACATGCTCGCTAACTTGCTGATGGGACAAGGGTTGCAACGGTTCGTGCTCGACACTGTCACGCCGTTGAATCGCACCATCGGCGACGCGTGGATGCGCGGCGAGCTGCAGGTATTCGAAGAGCATCTATATACCGAGCAGTTGCAGATCGCACTGCGTACGGCGATCAACGCCTTCCCCCGCCAAACGGGTGTCCCCCGAATATTGCTGACGACGTTTCCGAACGAGCAGCACAGCTTGGGCCTGCTGATGGTCGAGGCAATGCTGGTACCCGAAGGGGTTCAGTGTCTCTCGCTTGGGCCGCAAACCCCGCTGGAAGACATCCGGCGGGCGGCCGTTGCACACAAGATCCACATCGTCGCGCTTTCGTTCTCCGCCGCCTTTCCGGTGCGACAGGCGACCGACGGATTGGCGACGCTGCGCAAAGTGCTTCCGCCGCAAGTGGCGCTGTGGGCCGGCGGAGAAATGACGCGCAGAGTGCGCAGGACCATGCCAGGTGTCCTTCTGATTCCCGACCTGGCTTTGCTCGTCGGCGGGCTGCGCAGTTGGCGTGCCCACTGGGTTGCGCAACCGGCTTAACGGCGCACTTCCTCTCTTGCGCGTCGCGACGCGATTATCATCGTCCCATGTGGACGGCGCTGGTTCTGGGGTCTCTTGTTCTCGGCGGGCTCGCTGCGTACGGCGCGTGGGCCGCGTATGCCGTCGTGCGGGGCGCGTCGGTCTTGCCTTTTGTTATCGGACTGCCGTTGGCCTATCTGGCCGTCCCGTTTATTTTTACCTGCCTGTGGTTCACGCTCGCGTGGGTGTTTCGCGCAGAGCGGCCGGACGATGCCCAATTGACGGCCGCGGCACGACTGCGCCTCTTCGTCAACGAATTCTGGGCGCTCGCGAAGTCGGCGCCGCGAATGATCGGTTACCGTTTTTTGATGCGCGACCCCGATCCCGCTCCGGCGGAATTGCCAGTGCTGTTGGTGCACGGAGTCGGTTGCAATGCCGGCGTCTGGTTCCCGTTCCGGCGCTATCTCGAGCGGAGGGGTATCCATCCCGTATATGCGCTTTCATACGGTCCGCCGTTGGCGTCGATCGAGCATTTCGCCGACCAGCTCGCGGTGAAAATCGATGCGGTATGCAAAGCTACCGGCGGCGCCCAGGTCGCGCTGGTGGCGCACAGCATGGGCGGCCTCATCAGCAGAGCGTACTTGCGCAGGTTTGGCGGATTGCGCATTCGCCGGCTCATCACCATCGGCGCACCGCATCAAGGCAGTAAACACGCCTACCTGATGGGAGGGCGCGGGTTATCCGAAATGAGGCCGGGCAGCATCTGGCTCACCGACTTGAATCGCGACGGCGAGAGCACGACCGACGGGGTGCCGGTCGTGTCGCTATGGTCGTGGCACGATTCGATGGTCACGCCGCAAACGTCGTCGCTACTGGAGGGCGCCGAGAACATTGCGCTCACTGGTATCGGTCACAACGCGTTGCTGAACGACTCCGATGTTTTTTCGCGGGTCGCCGTCGAGATCGAGCGCGCGGGCGCTGCCCGTCCTACCAGTGAATTCCCTGCGTCAGTTGCGCGAATGCCATCTGCTCAGGCGTGAGTTCACGCGAGCCGGCTCCGTCCTTCTTGCCCTGCGCGGCGACGGAGTCCGGAAACATGTGGAATGCCGTGTTGAGCAGAATTTGCGTCAGCTTCGGGGCGATCGCGTGGCACACTGCACCGAAGATGCCCATGCGAGTCGCAATGCGCACGGGTCTGTAGACAATCGCTTCGACGATCAACCCCGCAGCCTCTTCCGGCGATAAAGTCGGCACGTTTTCGTACATCTTCGTGGGCGCAATCATCGGGGTGCGGACCAGCGGCATGTTGATCGTGGTGAAAAAGACGCCCTTATCGACAAACTCCGACGAAGGCACGCCGAAAAGGAGTCGAGCGCCGATTTCGACGCGACGTAAGCGGAAAAGCGCGGCGCGTTCGACAGTACTCCAATCGACGAAATGTTGATGATGTGGCCGCGCTTTTGCTTGATCATCTTGGGCAAGAACCCCATGATCAGACGGATGGCACCGAAATAGTTCAGTTGCATCGTGCGCTCGAAGTCGTGAAAGCGGTCGAACGAATTGACAATGCCGCGGCGAATCGAGCGTCCGGCGTTGTTGACCAGGAAGTCGCATGATCCGTGTTCGTTGAGTACCGCGGTAACCAGTGCGTCGCAAGATGCCATGTCGGAGACGTCGCATTGATATGTGTAAGCGCGACCGCCGGACTTGTCGATTTTCTCCTTGGTGGCGGTGAGCTTCTCCTCGCCGCGCGCGACAAGCATCACGCGCGCGCCCGCATCGGCGAGCTTTAACGCCGTCGCGCGGCCAATGCCGGAAGACGCCCCGGTCACGACCACGACGCGCTCTTTCACGCGACCGGACAGCGAATGGTCGACGAAAAGGTCAGGATCGAGGTGACGTTCCCAGTAGTCCCAAAGTTGCGGCGCATACGTTTCGAGTGGCGGCACGGCAATGCCGGACAAGCGCGCGGCGATTGTACCTCCGGGATTAACTGTTTCGGCGCAGTTAGACCCTGCGAAGCGAGATGGAGCTTCCCTCCGCGTGCCCGCCTTTAGTAATATTGCTCTAGGCGCTGCGCATAGAATGAGGGCGGCACCGGACGAACTCCACGCGCAAGGTCGGGACGGTAGTCACTACAGGAGAACTTCTA
>JBPCLS010000034.1:0-4774 GCA_051003055.1 Casimicrobiaceae bacterium | reverse complement strand
AGCGGGTCAAGTCCCGCGAGACAACAACAAGCGTGCCATCGCGGCTCCCATCGCGCAAGGTTGCAAGTTTCATCCGCGTTCTCCCCCGGGTTTTCCTTCACCGCGCAACACGGTCTTCTTGAGCAGGTATCCGTCCGACCGGTCTTCCATTTCCCAGCCTTTGCCGGCGAGCTCCGCGCGCAGACGGTCCGCCTGCGCCCATTGCCGCCTTTTGCGTGCGTCCGCGCGCGACTCCGCCAACGCGCGAATTTGTTCTGGCGCTTCCTCCACGTGCGGCCGCCACTCCGCGAGCCCCAGCCCCAACACGTCGTCGAACTTCGCCAGCGTTGCGCGGGTAACCCGAAGGTCCTCTACATCGCCCCGTAACAGTTGCCAAGCGACCGCCAGCGCTCGCGGCGCGTTCAGGTCGTCATTGAGCTCATTGGTGAAACGATCGACGAATTCGGGATTGGGTTGTGCCTCGGAATCCGCGGGCAGCGCATGGAACGCAACGCGCATCCGGTCGAGCGCCGTCGCAGCGCCGTCGAGCGCGTCCCAGGTAAAGCTCATTTGCGTGCGATAGTGCGCCGTGAGACACAGATAACGAAACGCCAGCGGATCGTAACCGCGCTCGACCAACGACTGGACCTGTAGAAATTGGCCGTCCGATTTCGCCATTTTCGCGTCATCGACGAGCAGAAAATAACCGTGCAGCCAGAAATTCGCGAGCCGGGTTTGCACGCGAGCCTGCGTCTGCGCGATTTCGTTTGTGTGGTGGACCGGTATGTGGTCCTCGCCGCCGCAGTGGATGTCGAAATAACTGCCAAGATATTTCTGCGCCATCGCCGAGCATTCGATGTGCCAGCCGGGAAAGCCCCTACCCCAGGGGCTATTCCATTCCATTTGCCGGTGCTCGTCTGCCTTCGAGAACTTCCACAGCGCAAAATCGGTGGGATGCCTCTTTTCGCCGACATCTACCCGTTTCCCCGCCTCGAGACCCTGCACATCGAGGCGCGCGAGATGTCCGTAGTCGGGCTGTCTGGCCGTATCGAAGTAAATGCCGTCCGAGGTGCGATAGACGAACCCGTTCTTCTCGATGTCGGCGATGAACTCGATCTGTTCGGCGATGTGGTCGGTCGCGCGGCATAGCACTGCAGGTTCCTCGAGCCGCAGCCGGCGCATATCGGTGAGAAAAGCGTCGGTATAGAGCTGCGCGATCTCCCACGCGGTCTTACCGGTACGGCGCGACCCCTGCTCCATCTTGTCTTCGCCGGTATCGGCGTCGGAAGTGAGGTGCCCGACATCGGTAATGTTCATCACGTGCTGCACGGAAAAGCCGTTCCAGCGCAGCACACGTCTCAAAATGTCTTCGAACAGGAAGGTCCGGAAATTGCCGATGTGCTGATAGTCGTACACCGTCGGCCCGCACGTGTAGAGCCCCACGAGGCCGCTCTCGTCCAACGGTTCGAACGGACGCAGCGTGCGCGTGTAGTTGTCGTAGAGATGGAGGACTGCGGCCATGACTAAAGCGTGATCAATCTTCCGAGAGTACGCGTTCCATTACGTAATCCTCCATCACAAACCCGCCGCCGATCGGGACGTCCACCCGTTCGCGAATTGCAAACCCGCAGCGCTCGTAGGCGCGGATTGCGCTCACATTATTCCGGTTGACGTTGAGGATGACGCTCGAGCAGCCTGCATTTCGCGCCGCGTCGACGACATGGTCGATCAAACGGCGGCCATACCGTTGGCCCTGATATTCCTGCAGCACGTAGAGCCTGTCGAGCTTCATCGCATGGGGATCGTCCGCGAGCAAGTGCGCGACGAAACCGACTGCGACGTCATCGCTCCTGGCCAATGCCAGTCCGCTCCCGACCTGCTCCAGATAGCGCTTGAGCACCGGCAATGCATATCCGCGTGCGAGCATGTAGTCGATCTGCGCATCGGCAATGATGCCGGGGTAGTGCCGGCGCCAGACGATCTCGGCGAGCCGTACCACCGCAGGCAACTCGTCCTCACGGGCAGGAACGATCGAGCATTTCATCAGCAAAGCGTTGCGCATAAGACTTTTTCCGCGGCGAGCTTACCACCCCACCCTCGCGGTAGAATGCGGCGCGCTTTCCATGCGAGATAACTGGCCGTTGCAAGCACGCCGCCCTCGTCTCGTCGGCGAATCGAGATTTGGCTACGTCACACGTGAGCGCACATCCCTACCTGCCGGTGGCACGAACCGCGGTGGACGACTCCGCAGTCGCACGCGTCAGTGCACTTCTGCTGTCCGGAGGAATGTCCGGCAGAACCCAGGTCGAGGCGTTCGAGCGATCGCTTTCGAGCTACCTTGGCGGCCGGCCAGTGCGCGCGGTCTCCTCCGCTTCCGCCGCGATCGAACTGGCGCTGCGGATTTGCGGAATCGGTCCAGGTGACGAAGTCATCGTTCCTGCCTTAAGCCCCGTCGCACCCCACCTGGTCGTCAAAGTCGGGGCAACGCCGGTGTTCGTCGATGTCGAGCCTGGCACGCGCAATCTCGATCTGACTGCTGTCGAAGCCCGCGTCGGACCTAGGACGCGCGCGCTCATACCGGCACATGTTGCGGGCCTTCCGATGCCGCTCGATGATCTCTATTCGCTGGCGCGCCGGCACAACCTGCGCGTCATCGAGAACGCGGCCGGCGCGCTCGGCGCATCCTGGCGCGGCAAGCGCATCGGCTGTTGCGGTGATATCTGCGTTTTCGATTTTGGCGCGAACGATACGTTGACGACTATCGAAGGCGGCGCACTTTCGTTCGCCGAGGAAAAAGACGCGTGCGAACTGGATCGGCCGCGGGTCCGCGACGATGCACCGGCCTCTATGGCCGGCACTCGCGCCATGGCGTTGGCCGGTGACCAGTTCATCATGCCCGAGCTCCACGCGGCGATCGGCGTCCCGCACCTGGAAGAGCTCTCTCTGGTGATGCGCAAGCGGCACGCTTTGGTGCAGCGCTACTATGCGAGCTTCCGGTCCGAACCTCCGTGCGTGCTACCGCACCCGGGCTACAGCGGCGATCAAGCCGGACACGGCTGGCACTCATTCGCGCCGCTCCTTCCGCTCCATCGTCTGTCGATTTCGCGCCAGCAATTCCGCGAAGAGCTCGAACGGCGCGGCATCGGTACCGCAGTGCCCTGCGCAGCGGCGCATCTGACGCGCGCGTTTCGGGATCTTGGCTATCGCCGCGGCGACCTCCCGCATACCGAGCGGATCGCGGACACGGCCGTGGCCTTGCCCCTCGCTCCGGCGATGACCGACTCCGACGTCGATCGCGTATGCGCTGCTTGCGCCGAAGTGTTGCGGGCAAGGCGGGCCTGACCGCGCACCACCAGGGAGTCGCGAAACGTGAAATCATCGACGCGCAATGCGTGCGTGAATAAGCGCGAGATCGCTTCCTGGCGATGATACTGGCGCTCAGAGTGAGCGTGGGCACTCTGCGCGGCTTGCGCGAAGGTGTGCCCAATCTCGTGCAACTGTTGCGCAAGCATCGAGTCGCCGCCACGTTTTTGTTCGCGTTAGGTCGCGACCATACCGGCAAACGCGCGTTCCACCCAGGCTTCCTCGGCAATCGCCGCGGCATATCGGCCGTGCGGCGATACGGCGTCAAGACGCTCTTCTACGGGACACTCTTCCCTGCACCGGACTTGGGCCTTCGCGGCGCCGACGTCATGCACGGCGTGCGCGACGCGGGTCACGAAACCGGGGTCCAATGCTGGGATCGCATCCGTTGGGAGGATGGTGTCGCGCGCGCCGATGCCCAATGGACGGAGCGGGAAATGCGACGCGCCTGCGAGCGCTATACCGACATTTTCAAGCTACCGCCAACGACGCACGGTGCTGCGGACTGGCAAATGAATATCCACGCGCTTAGGCTCACGCAACGAATCGGCTTCGATTACTGCAGCGATGGCCGCGGCACGCATCCGCACCTGCCCGTGTGGAACGCCGAGCCCATTCGCTGCCCGCAGTTCCCTACAACGTTGCCGACGATGGATGAGCTGATGGTCACGCCTGGCATCACCGCGGACAACGTCGCCGCGCATCTGCTGCAGCGCACGGCAACGGAAGCGCCGGACGGCCACGTGTTCACTCTTCATGCGGAACTCGAAGGGTTGCGGCTCGCGCGCGCGTTCGAGCAGTTGATCGTCGGCTGGAAAGCGCAAGGCTGGGAAATGGGCCCCGTGCGCCGTGCTTACACCGCACTGGAACCAATGGCGTTGCCGCGCTGCTCGGCGACGCTCGGACTCATTCCCGGTCGCATGCAGTCGTTGCTGGTGCAAGGCCTGGAGTTTCTGAAAGATGTTGAAGCGCCGTCGCTTAAATGACGGCTCGCTCGCAGATCCTGTCGTGGTTGCGAGTTCACCGTTTACGGCTAATCGCGCTGTTTGCTTTTGTGCTTGCCCCGCTCTTCGTATTCGGCTTGCTGGCTGAAGACGTGCTCGAGAACGAGAGTTTTTTCTTCGACCGCACCATTCTGTTATTCCTTCGCAGCCACTCCACCGCGCATCTCGATAGCTTTATGCTGTTTTCCTCGCGGATCGGGTCTGGCTTCTGGGTCGCGCTAATCGATCTTCTCGTCTTCGTAAATCTGGCAGCCCGACGGCGCTGGGGCGATGCTTTTTTCTGGGGTCTTGCCGTCGGTGGTGCAGCATTGCTCAACGTCGCTGCAAAAAACTCGTTCGGACGCGCCCGGCCTGATTTTTGGTTGTCGATCGCGCCAGAGACGACATTCAGTTTTCCCAGTGGGCATGCGATGCAAACAATGGCGCTG
>JBPCLS010000033.1:0-6953 GCA_051003055.1 Casimicrobiaceae bacterium | reverse complement strand
CGGCCTGGCAGCCGCGTCCAAGGAGGGGCGAGTGAGAGAGCCGGCCGCAGGCAAAGGCGCGTAGCGCCCGTCGGCTCTCGACCGAGCAGAGCCCGACGCGCAACGGCCACGGCCTGGCAAGCCGGGTCCAAGGAGGGGCGAGTGAGAGAGCCGGCCGCCGTCAAAGGCGCGTAGCGCCCGTCGGCTCTCGCCCGAGCCGCGCCCGACACGCAACGGCCACGGAATGGCAAGCCGGGTCCAAGGAGGGGCGAGTTAGAGAGCCGGCCGCAGGCAAAGGCGCGTAGCGCCCGTCGGCTCTCGACCGAGCAGAGCCCGACGCGCAACGGTCACGGCCTGGCAGCTGGGTCCAAGGAGGGCGAGCGGGCGTTGGCCGGGTTTTTCAGCCGGACGCGGCGGCAGCAAGCTCTGGTGTCGCTGCGATGCGCTTCCGTGCGGCAATCACGCCGCCACCCAGGCACACATCCCCATCGTAGAGCACCAGATATTGTCCTGGTGTCGGCGTCCATTGCGGTTCCTCGAACGTCGCGTGATACGCGCCGTCATCGGCCGAGAGCAGGCAGGCGGCATCGGGCATGCGATACCGCGTCTTCGCGTTGAGTCGCGCGGGAAGATTCGGTGTTACACCCGCGATCCAATGCATGTCGATTGCGTCGACGTCGCGGCTATACAAGAGCGGATGCCCGTGACCCTGCACGGCTACGAGCGAGTTATGCTCGAAATCCTTGTCCGCGACGAACCACGGTGCGTCGCCTCCGCCCTTGGTGCCGCCGATTCCGAGGCCTTGCCGCTGTCCGAGCGTGTAGTAGGCAAGACCAACATGGCGCCCTATCGTACGGCCGTCCGGCGCAACCACCGATCCGGGCGTGCGCGGCAGATAACGCGCGAGGAAGTCGCGAAACGGACGCTCGCCGATGAAGCAGATCCCGGTCGAATCTTTTTTCGCCCACGTGGGAAGACCCAACTCGCGCGCCATCCGGCGCACGTCGCGTTTCGCGATCTCGCCCAGCGGAAACAGCACCGGCGCCAACTGCTCCTGCGTCAGCCGGTGCAAAAAATAGCTTTGGTCCTTGGTCGCGTCAGCGGCCTTGCGCAGTTCCACCCGTGAGGCCTGCGCGAGGGGTCGCACGCGAGCGTAGTGCCCGGTCGCGATACGATCGGCGCCCAACCGCAACGCGTAGTCGAGGAAAGCGCGAAACTTGATTTCGCTGTTGCAGAGCACGTCCGGGTTCGGCGTGCGGCCCGCCGCGTATTCGCGCAAAAATTGAGCGAACACCCGCTCGCGATACTCGGCGGCGAAGTTGACGGCTTCGAATTCGATGCCGAGCAGGTCGGCAACCGATGCCGCATCGATGAGATCGGCACGCGACGTGCAATAGTCATCGGTATCGTCGTCTTCCCAATTCTTCATGAATACGCCGACAACGTCGAATCCCTGTTGCTGCAGAAGCCACGCGGCAACCGAAGAATCGACACCTCCGGACAGGCCGACGACAACCCGTTCCGCGCGCGCCTTCACGCGATCTCCGTCACGAAATTGAGCGGCCAGCGCCGGCCAGCGCGATAGTCGTCCAGGCAACGCAGAACCAGCGGACTGCGATGCTCCGCCCGGCGCGCCGTGATCTCTTCGTACGACAACCACAACGCGCGCACGATACCTGCGTCAAGCGGGCGTGCCGCATCATGCGCGCGGACATCTCCAGCAAACGCAAAGCGCACGAACGTGGCAGCGTCGCTGCTTTCCCAACGATAGATGCCGACCAGCGCCGTCGGCACAATCCGCCATCCCGTCTCCTCGAGCGTTTCGCGGGCAGCGGCCTGAGGCAGAGTTTCGGATGATTCGAGATGGCCCGCCGGCTGGTTCAGACGAACGCCGTCGCGGGTGATTTCCTCCACGCAAAGGAACAAGCCTTCGCGCTCGACCACGGTGGCCACCGTCAGTGCGGGACGCAGCGGCGCAAGTTCGGTCATCGATTGCGAGTTCAAACCTTGGGCATCGGGCAAATCGGGTAGGGGCGGGATGACCCCCGCCGCCCTCCGTAGCCCAGAAACTTCCGCTCCCATGGCCTTGCCACCGCGCTCTTGTCGACTTTGACCTTTTGCTTTGTGCTGGCCTCCAGACTTCTCAAACAGTCTGCGAAGCGGGGCTTTTTTGTTTCCGTCGCCGGTTTTTGTTTCTGCTTGGCGATGATCTTGTCCTGGATGTCCTTGTAGGCGTTCTGGGGCACGATATTCTTGTCGAGCAGCTCGTTCTTCCCCTTGTAGGGGCGGCCTTTCACGATGGCCTTGGCGCGCGCCTCGCCGATGCCGGGCAGCGTCGCGAGCTCCTTCTCGGAGGCCGAATTGATGTCCATAGGCTCGGCCTTCTTGGCGGCCGTCTTGGCGTCGCCTTTGGCATCCTTTGTGTCCGCCTTGGCGTCTTTCTTGGGTTCGGCTTTGGCGTCTTTCTTCGGCTCGGCCTTCATGTCATCTTTGGTCATCTTCGACTTCGTGTCGTCCTTCATCATCTTCGCGTCGTCTTTGGTCATTTTCGACTTCGCTTCGTCCTTCATTGCCTTCGTCTTCGCGTCGTCCTTCATCATCTTCGCCTTCGCGTCGTCGCTCATTTTATCGGCGGCGGGAGCGGCGGTTTGCGCGGCGGCGGTGGCGGCAAACGCCAACGCGACGATAGCAGCGAGCAGCTTGTTCATATGCATTTCCTCTAAAGTTTCGTGGTTGAAAATGGACTATCGTGCCTTCGTTGTGCGGCTAGAGACGGTTGTAGACCCGCCCGCGGCTTGTTCGTCTGTTTGACAAACGACATCGGTTTTCGGTGTCGAGGCCATTAACGAGCGTAATGCTAAGCCGGTTGACAGCGCAAGGATTTAGCAGATAACTGGACCGTCTAACATTTTAGCAACAATCTCAATAGATTAGAACTGGAACCAAGTGCGGTACCTGTCTCCGTTTGGAGACGGTGGCAGTACGCCAAAGGCCAAACTCCGTTGCTCGAAAATTTCGCTCTACTCGCGTAGGTTTGGGACGGTTTCCGCGCGTTGCAACCACGACTTCAATAGCGGCAGCGTTACCGCCCGCTTGGTCGCGAGCGCGTGGCGATCGAGAGCCGCCAGGAGTGCGAGCAACGACGGCATGTCCCGTCGTCCATGCGCGAGCAAATAAGCAATCACATCCTCCGCCAGTACGAAGCCGGCTGCGCGCGCATACGACGCGAGCGCAGCCGGCTTATCGGCGTCGGCCAGCGGGACGATTTCGTAGATCAATCCGTGGGAGAGACGCGTGCGCAGATCGTCGCGCAACCGCATCCGTGCGGGCGGCAACGCTGCCGCTATCACCAGACGTGCACCGCTTGCGGCGAGCTCGTTGTAGAGCGTGAAGAGTTGGCCTTGCGCCACTGCGTCCGCCGAATCGACGGCGTCGACCGCGAGCAAGACGTTGGCGTCAACCGGCACCACGGGAAGCGCGTTCGGACCGGCGAAATAACTCGCCGTTTGCGTGTTCACGGCGGCGGCAACCGTCGCGCGCAACAAATGGGTCTTGCCCGCCCCCGGCGCGCCCCACAATACGAGCGACGTCTCGCGCATGTCTGCTGCTGCGAAGCGCGCCAACGCGGCCAGCGCTTCCGCGTTGCGGCCGGGCAGAAAGTTTTCCAATGTCGGCGGACCCGGCGACGCCAGATCGAAGACGAGCTGCTCCATCGCGGATCAAGTATCCGTGCCGCGATAGATCGGCGATTCGACGTAGGCGGCGCGCAAGTGGCGCAACCCGACCAGCAGCGCCGCCGACACGGGGAGCGCCAACAGCACACCCGCGAATCCGAACAGGACGCCGAAAGCGAGCAATGCAAAAATGACGGCGAGCGGATGCAGACCGATGCGATCGCCGACCAACCACGGCACCAGCACGTAATTCTCTAGAAGTTGTCCGACGAGGAACACGGCCACGACGGCGAGAAAACCTGGCCAACCGGACCATTGGAGCACCGCGGCGAGGACGCCCAGGAGCATCCCGATGCCGAAGCCGACATACGGGATAAACGTGAGCAGACCCGAAATCATTCCTATGGCAAGTGCCCCGTCGAGGCCGACGAACCATAGGCCCGCTGTGTAATACGCCGCGAGGGCGACCATCACCAGCAGTTGACCGCGCAGGAATTCCGCGAGCACGCGGTCGATGTCACGCACGATCGTGCGTACCTTCGCCTCCCAATCGCGCGGTACGAGCTCGACCATTCGGCGGGTGATCATCGTCCAGTCGCGCAGCAAATAAAACATGACGATCGGAATCAGCACCAGGTTTACCAGCATTGAGAGCAGGAAAAAACTCCCGGCCCGGACGCCGCCGAGCACGCGCAGCGAGAGTCCCTCGGCGTCCTCGACGTTCTGCGCAATGAATGCCTTCACCGAAGCGGGATCGAGCGAAAGCGTGACTCCGAAGTATCGCTGCAACCACGGCTCGACGCGCGCTACCCACAGCGCGAATAAATCCGGCAGGTGTTGCGCGGCGGGTACGACCTGTGAGCGGATCAACGGGACCAAAACGAGCAGCAGCGCGATGAGTGCTAGAGCGAACAGCAGGATCACAACCGACGTCGAGAGCCAGCGCGGAATACCCTTGCGCTCCGCCCAATCGACGATTGGCGTGCCCAGGTACGCGAGAATCGCACCGATCAAAAACGGCGTGAGTACCGGACCCAGAAAGTAGAGCGCAAGGACGACAACGAGCGCCGCACCAGCAATCCACGCGTAATTGGCGTAGCGCAGCGGATGGCGGGTCGATGTACGCGTCGTGACCGAGGGAGCGGCGACACGCGTCTCCCGCGCCGATTGCGGCGGCGTGGCGCGCGCCTTCACAGGCTTTGGGCCGGCCGGGTCTTGCTCCACACGCTGTGGTACTGGGGGCTTGCGCATATCCGGTAAACTGCTACAGGCAAAATTAGGCAAAAGCGCGTCACTTTACTCCGGCGCCGTGCTTTCGGACCAGTCCCCGCGGGCGTGGGCAAACTGCGCAAGCTGCGCTCAACTAAAGCGCCCGACGCATCCGCCCGTTTCGCGTGCATTCTTCGCCCGCTCGATCGAACCATGCCATCCGCCGATAACCTGCCGGGCCTCTCGTACCGCGACGCCGGAGTCGACATCGATGCCGGCGATGCGTTGGTCAAGCGCATCAAACCGTTGGCGAGACGCACGCTGCGCCCCGAAGTGCTCGCCGGCATCGGCGGATTCGGCGCGCTGTTCGAGGTCGGCAAACGCTTCGCGAACCCGGTGCTGGTCGCCGGAACCGACGGGGTGGGCACGAAACTCAAGCTCGCGTTTGCGCTCGATCGGCACGAAACAATCGGCATCGATCTTGTGGCGATGAGCGTCAACGATATTCTCGTGCAGGGCGCCGAGCCCCTGTTCTTTCTCGATTATTTCGCGTGCGGCAAACTCGACGTCGACATTGCGTCGCGCGTCATCGAAGGCATAGCGAATGGCTGCGAGCAGGCGGGTTGTGCGCTGATCGGCGGTGAGACTGCGGAGATGCCGGACATGTATCCCGCCGGGGAATACGACTTGGCCGGTTTCGCCGTGGGCGTCGTGGAAAAGAGCGCGCTCATCGATGGCCGAGCCATCGCGCCGGGCGATGTCGTGCTGGGCTTGGCGTCGAGCGGGCCCCATTCCAACGGCTACTCGCTGATTCGCAGGATTCTCGCGCAAAGCGGTGTTGATCTGCGCCAGTCTTTTGCTGCGTCGACACTGGGCGACACGTTGCTCGCGCCGACGCGCATTTACGTGAAACCGCTGCTCGCATTGCTCCGTGACTTGCCGGTGAAAGGCATGGCGCATATAACAGGCGGCGGCTTGACCGAGAATATCCCGCGCGTATTGCCAAGCAACGTCCAGGCGCGGTTGACACGCGCGGCGTGGACGCGGCCGCCGATCTTCGACTGGCTGCAGCGTCACGGCAATGTGGCGGAGGCGGAAATGCATCGCGTGTTCAATTGCGGTATCGGGATGGTGACAATCGTCGGTGCCGAACATGCAGAACGCGCGATGAACCACCTGACCGCTGCCGGCGAGCAGGTAACCTGCATCGGCTCGATCGTTGCACGGCTTGCGGGTGCGCCCGCGACCGTCGTCGTCTGATTCGCTTCGGCTGCGATCGACGCACGGCCTCGGATGTCCGGCAAAACCATCAGCGTGCTCATTTCGGGCCGCGGCTCGAACCTGGCGGCACTGTTAGCGGCGATGCGCGGCGGCACGCTCAACGGGACGATCACGCACGTCGTCGCGGACCGGCCTGACGCCGCGGGGCTCGCCAGCGCCCGCGAGCACGGTGTTGCGGCAACCGTGGTCGATCATCGCTCGCATACGTCACGTGCCGCGTTTGACGCCGCGTTGACCGCAGCGATCAAGGCCACTGCGCCCGATCTCGTCGTTCTCGCAGGATTCATGCGCGTGTTGGGATCGGACTTCGTTGCGCACTACACCGGCCGCATGATCAACGTGCATCCGTCGTTGCTGCCGCTCTACCCCGGACTGCACACGCACCGGCGCGCGTTGGCAGATGGCGTAAGAGTGCATGGCTGCACCGTGCACTTCGTCACACCCGCTGTCGATGCCGGTCCGATCATCGCGCAAGGCGCAGTACCGGTACTGGACGACGACGACGAAACGGCGCTCGCCGCAAGAGTGCTCGGGATCGAACATCGCCTGCTGCCAGCGGTCGTCGCCTGGTTCTGCGCGGGTCGTCTGGTTTTGGACGGCGCGCGCGTGCGCGTGACGGAAACAACCGCGCCCGATACACGATCGCTGCTGGTACCTGCGGCGTGAGCCTGGAAGCAGGGCCCCCACGAGCGCAGCGATGTGGGGATGCGACCGGGGCGAATCGACGCACAAGGCCGACACGCGACGCGACACATCTCTCGACCGTACAAGGAGGCCGAGCGGCGTGAGCCTGGAAGCAGGGGCCCCCAC
>JBPCLS010000032.1:0-3223 GCA_051003055.1 Casimicrobiaceae bacterium | reverse complement strand
CGGGCCGGGTCGGGGAAGCCCACGAGCCGCAGCATGTCCTCCGTCCGCGCCATGCCTTCGCGGTGCCCGATCTTGTCGTGCAAAAAAAGCGCTTCGCTGACCTGATCGCCGATCGTATGCAGCGGCGAGAGCGACGTCATCGGCTCCTGGAAGATCATCGAGATGTGGCGGCCGCGAATCCCGCGCATGATCGAGCCGTCGGGAGGGAGCTGCCTTATGTCGACCGGCGGCTTGGCCGATTCCGGTGCGGCAAACAGGATTTCGCCCGACGTGATGTGGCCCGTCTTGGGGAGGATGCCCATCATCGCCTGCGCCGTCACTGACTTGCCCGATCCCGATTCGCCGACCAGAGCCAGCGTGGAGCCTGCCCGAATGCGAAACGAAACCCGATCCAGCGCGGGCACCATCGTGCCGCGATTATCGAATTCAATCGATAGATCCCGCACTTCAATCAGGTCCGCCAACCGGCTCTCCTTGTGCTCAAAAACGACCGTTGCGCGCTAATGGATGCTGCCGCTGACATTCGGCGGATAGCGACCTGCGCGATAGCGAACTACGCTCTGCAGGCTGCATTCTTGCGTCGTCCTTTGGCACTCTACCGTCCGCTGGTTGCCCGGTAGCGATCGTAATGACTTTTGAGGGCGGCTGGTGCCAAGTACTCGGGCGCTACGGTTTCCAGCGCCCTGGGCTGCACGCCGAACACCGCCGGGAACGGTCCATCGCACACGTTGTCCTCGCGCATCGACGCCAAGTTGTCGCGACTCATGAGCTTTCCCGGAAGAACTTCGAGCAGCAGTGCCTGCAAGTGCGCGAGAACGCGCGGAAGCGGCACGATCAGCCGCGGCGCGCCGGACAATGCGCCCACATAGCGGACGAGTTCGCGCAGCGTATACACGCGTGGCCCGCACAGGCTGTAACGCTGCCCGTACGTTAGCGGATCGTTCACGGCATGCGCGAAGCAGTGCGCGACGTCGCCGACGTAGACCGGTTGAAACCGCGCATCGGCGCCGCCAAGCGGGATGACCGGGAATATTCGTGAAAGCCGCGCGAACAGATTGAGAAAAGCATCCTCGCGGCCAAAGATCACCGAGGGCCGGAAGATGGTCCAATCGAGCCCGGACGCCGCGACGACCGCTTCGGCTTCGCCTTTCGAACGCAGATATTGGCTCGGGCCTTGCCTGTTGGCGTTGAGCGCGCTCATGTGCAACAGCCGGCTGACCCCCGCCGACTTGCACGCGGTAATAACCGTGCGCGCGAGATCGACGTGCGCACGCGCGAAAGTTTCGCGTCCGGCCTCGTTCAGAATGCCGATCAGATTCACTACGGCCGCCGCCCCGCGCAGCAACGGGACCAGCACTGCGGGGTCGTGCACGTCGGCATCGACGACGCGCACCGTCGGCAGAAGGATCAAGTGCTTGGCCTCTTCCCGCCGCCGCGTCGGTATCCGGACCCGATGGCCGCGGTCGGCGAGCTTTGCCACGACATGGCGACCGACGAAGCCGCTGCCGCCCAGGACAACAACTTCGGCCGGAGTCATCGAAAGACCACCTTCAATGCACGGTAGTGGGCGAAGCCGTCACGACGGCGCGCGGCGCGACAACACCCAGGCGCGCTGTAAGCGTCGGCTGCGGCGCGCTCAAAGTGTGCGCATACACCATCGAGTTTGCGAGCACTTTTTTGACGTAGTCGCGCGTTTCGTTGAAGGGTATCGTTTCGACCCACACCGCCCCTTCGATCGGGAGCGAAGGTCGCCAGGCCTGCGCACGTCCCGGCCCGGCATTATACGCAGCAGCCGCGAGCGCCGGCATGCGATCCAGACGCTCATACCAGTGCTTGAAGTAGTACGCGCCGAACTGCGTGTTGATGTCGACGTCCGCGATCAGCGCAGGCGCGTAGTCGCTGCGTCCCAGTTGCTTCGCGACCCAGCGCGCGGTCGCCGGCATCAGTTGCATGAGCCCCGAGGCACCGGCCGACGAAACGATATCGCGAACAAAGCGCGACTCCTGGCGAGCGATGGCGTACAGGAGGGCGATGTCGACATCATGATCACGCGCAGCCGCGTCGAATTCATCGCGAAACGGCGTCAGGTAGCGCAGCGCGAAATCATGGCGCGCGGTCGTGCGGTCGGCGGTGTTGATCGCCCGGTCGTAGAGGCCGGCGCGCCGAGCGTAGTCCGCCGCCAGCAGCAACGCATCGTCAGGCAGCGTGCGCACGCTGTGAAACCACTCGCGTTGCGATTCGATCCGCAGGTCGAGCTGGGCGAGCTTCACTGCGCGCTTGACGTCGGACCGTGCGCCGAATGCCGCAAGTTCCTCTGCTGAAGGCTCAAGCGGCATGCTTTTGGGAATCGCGAACGGCCGACCCAGCGCCTCCGCGGCGAGCATCCCGTAGAAACTCGTTTCGGGCGCAAGCAAAACGTAGATCGCCTTGGCGTCGTCGTGTTTCGCGTTGGCGGCGAGCGCGCGCGCGCGCCAGTAGCGCCAGGCCGCGTCCTGCCGCAGCGTTTCGGGCATCGAGTCGATGGCCGCGAGTACATCGTCCCATGCCACAGCGCGCAACGCGGCACGCACGCGCCAGGCGTGGGCCTCCGCCGGCAACGTGATCTCTCCCGCCTCGCGGAACCATTCATTGGCCGACGGATGCAGTTGCCGCGCGGCGAGGAAGCCAAGGCGCGCGTTGCCATAGTTGCGTTCCGCTACAAGCAGCTTGTCGCGCCACTTGACCCACGCTGGCCGCGCCGCTGCCGCATCGGTCCTTGCCGCACGCTCGAGCGCGAACAGCGCGAGCTCGCGGCCGCCGGCCGTCGCCCATGCAAACTCCCCTTTCGCCAACGCGCGCTGCGGGTCGCGGATGATTGCGCGGAATTCGAGCTCGGTGATCCGGTCGCGGGCGGGCAACTCGCCGGCGATGGCTTGCGCGAGTCGCACGTTGCCCGCCTCGGACGCCAGCCGCAAGCGCGCGCGACGATCCGCCACCGTGAGATCGCCGCGGCCGATCAGCGCCGCGAACAGAGGTTCGCATGCCTCCGGTGTCGCCTGGCCGGTGAACCAGAGCGCACGTGCCGCACCAAGCTCACTCTCGCCGTCGCGCTGCCGGCGGTATTGGATGCGGTAGCAGGCGAGTTCGGTATCTTCCCCGTGCGTTTGCGCGTATTCACGCGCGAACCCGTTCCAATCGCCGCGTTTGGCGAGCATTTTCAGCCAATCGCCGCGCAGGCGTTCGG
>JBPCLS010000031.1:0-15129 GCA_051003055.1 Casimicrobiaceae bacterium | reverse complement strand
TCTCGAGCGTGCCAGTGGCGTTGATCCTCGGCCTCGACGCGACCTTTGCGATCGTCGGCGTCCTATTGGCGACAGCGCTCGTGCCATTGATGCTGCCGCCGATGGCGTTGGCGCTCATTGGTTTTCAACTCGACTTGAGCATTCCGGAGTTCATGGGACGGCTGGGGCTGCTCGTCGGCGGCGCGTTCGTCGCGGCCGCATTCATCCGCCGCATTGTTCCGGCCACGCGGCTGGCCGCTGCGCACGAGCTGCTCGACGGTCTGGCGGTGATCAACCTCGTGATCTTCGCAATCGCGATCATGGACGGGGTGACGGCGTTTGCGCTGGCCCGGCCGGGTTATGCGGCCGTCGCGACGTTGGCGGCGTTCGCGTTCAACCTGCTGTTGCAGGCCGCAGCATATTTCGTGTTTCGCGGGTTGGGCCGGCGCGCCGCGCTCACCGCTGGCCTCTTGTCCGGTAACTGCAACATGGGGTTGGTCCTGGTTGCGTTGCAGGGCCGCGCCGATTTCGACGTCATGGTCTTTTTTGCGTTGGCGCAAATCCCCATGTATGTGCTGCCGGCGCTCCTCGAATCGACGTACCGCCGCGTGCTGTCCCTATCCGAGGACGAACGTCATATCACGGTAAAATGATGGTTTTCAATCAGGATTGCATGGACGCGCTCGCGCACGCGATTGACACGGCTTGGGAGCACCGCCACGACATCGCACCGGCGACGGCGTCGCATGAGGTCCGCGACGCCGTCGCGCAGGTCATCGCACTGCTCGATGCGGGCAAGCTGCGCGTCGCCTCCAAGGCCAATGACGTATGGACGACGCACCAGTGGGTGAAGAAAGCGGTGCTGCTCTCGTTCCGCCTGAACGACAACCGGCGTTTGACGTTCGGTAGTGACGCCGGCCATCCGCCATTCCAGTTCTTCGATAAGGTGCCGACCAAATTCGCCGATTTCTCCGATGGTGAGTTCGATGCAGCGGGCGTTCGCGTCGTGCCGCCTGCCGTCGCGCGCCGTGGCGCCTACATCGCCCGCAACGTCGTGCTGATGCCGTCGTACGTCAATATCGGCGCCTATGTGGATGAAGGCACGATGGTCGACACGTGGGCGACCGTCGGCTCGTGCGCGCAGATCGGCAAGAACGTGCACCTGTCGGGGGGGGTCGGTATCGGCGGCGTCCTGGAGCCACTGCAGGCCGGTCCGACGATCATCGAGGACAACTGCTTCATCGGCGCGCGATCGGAAGTGGTTGAAGGGGTCATCGTCGAAGAGAATTCGGTCCTGGGCATGGGGGTTTTTCTCGGCCAGAGCACCAAGATATTCGATCGCGCGACGGGCGAAGTAACCTTTGGGCGCGTGCCCGCGGGCTCTGTCGTCGTCGCGGGGAGCCTGCCGTCGAGCGAAGGTCAGTGCCATCTGTACTGCGCGGTGATCGTCAAGCGGGTTGATGCGAAGACGCGCGCCAAGACCAGTATCAACGAACTATTACGTCTGTAACAAGCTAATCAACAAACCCATGTCCGTCAGCCTCAAATCCCGTACCGATATCGATGGCATGCGCATCGCGGGTCGCTTGGCGTCCGAGGTTCTGGACTATCTGGCGCCTCACGTACAGCCCGGGGTGACGACCGGCGAGATCGATCGCCTCGCCCACAACTACATGATCGAGGTGCAGCAGACGATTCCTGCCACGCTCAACTACGCGCCACCAGGCCACTCGCCGTACCCCGCATCGCTGTGCACGTCGGTGAATCACGTCGTCTGTCACGGCATCCCCGGCGACAAAAAATTACGGGACGGCGACATCGTCAACGTCGACGTCACCGTCATCAAGGATGGCTTTCACGGCGACACCAGCCGCATGTTCTTCGCCGGCAAACCGTCGATTCAGGCGAAGCGTCTGGCCGAAGTGACGTTCGAGGCCATGTGGCGCGGCATTCGCGCCGTGCGTCCGGGCGCGCATCTGGGCGATATCGGCGCGACGATTCAACGCTATGCCGAGAGCAACGGCTTTTCGGTCGTGCGCGAGTTCTGTGGGCACGGCATCGGCAGGCAGTTTCATGAAGAGCCGCAGGTCCTGCATTACGGACGCGCGGGCACGGGTTTGAAGCTCCAGCCCGGAATGATTTTCACCGTCGAACCGATGATCAACGCGGGCCGACCCGGCATTCGCTGCCTGGCCGACGGGTGGACGGTCGTCACCGCCGACCATTCGTTGTCCGCGCAGTGGGAGCACACGGTTCTCGTGACCGACGACGGCTACGACGTACTCACGACTTCCGCCGGTTCGCTGCCGCCCCCCTCGGCGACTTCGTCGCCGCCGCTCTCGGCGCCCTCGTCGTCGCCGCGCTCGACGCCCTGGGAGCCGGCGCCCTGGTCATGGCGCCGCCGGGCCTGCTGGACATGCCAACCTCGACGGCAGCGGTCGGGATAACCGGCGCCCCTCGCGTCGCGTACTGGCGCAATGAGCTCAACTGCGGTCGCGACACTCTGCGCGCCGCCTTTTTTGCGCGCCACGACACGCCCAGGCTTGTGCGCGAACAGACGTGGCTGACTGATCGCGTCGTGCGGGGCGTGTGGCGCGAGTGTGGCATGCCGGCAGAGGCGGCGCTGTTGGCCGTTGGCGGTTACGGCCGGGGCCAGCTTTTTCCCCATTCCGATGTCGACGTGCTGGTCCTGCTGCCGGCGACGATGCCGCCGCCGGCGGACGCCATCGAGCGCTTTTTTGCTGCTCTATGGGACATCGGGCTCGAACTTGGCCACGCGGTCCGGACAATCCCCGAATGCGAAAGCGAGATGGGGAGCGACGTCACCGTTCGCACCAGTCTGCTCGAGCGCCGGCTGCTCGAAGGGGCGAGGCCGCTCTTCAATCAATTCAGCCGTGTGTTCGTCGCCAATCTCGATGCACGCACCTTCTTCGCCGCCAAGTCGCTCGAGCAACAGCAACGGCATTTGAAGTACCAGGATGCAACGTACAACTTGGAACCGAATGTCAAGGAGAGCCCCGGAGGCCTGCGCGATCTGCAGTCCGTGCTCTGGATCGCTCGCGCAAGCGGCCTCGGGCGGACTTGGCGCGAGCTGGCGCGCCACGGGTTGATGACGATGACGGAAGCGCGCGCGGTGTCGCGCCAGGAGCGGTTCATCGGCGCCATGCGCGTACGCCTGCATTATTTGACTGGCCGCCGCGAGGATCGGCTTGTGTTCGACCAACAGGCGGCGTTGGCCGAGCAGCTCGCGTTGCGCGACACCCCGGGCAAACGCGCGAGCGAGGCGTTGATGCAGCGCTATTACCGGGCTGCGAAGCTGGTGCGGCAAGTCAACACGATCCTGCTGCAAAACCTGCATGCGCGCCTGCATCCGGCGGCAACGTCCCCGGTTCCCATCGACTCCGAATTCCAGTCCGTCGATCAATTGCTCGACGTGCGCGATGAAGATCTGTTCGCGCGCCGGCCGGCGGCGATGCTCGACGCATTTCTGACGATCCAGCGTGATCGTAACTTGAAGGGGATGACGGCGCGCACGTTGCGCGCGCTGTGGCGCTATCGTCGGCGGATCGATAGCCGCTTCCGGCGCGATCCAGCGAATCGCGCGCGGTTCATCGAAATGTTCCGTTTGGGCCGCGGCCTCACGCATGAGCTGCGGCGCATGAATCTTTACGGAATCCTGGGCCAATACCTGCCGGTCTTCGGACGCATCGTCGGGCAGATGCAGCACGATCTGTTACACGTGTATACGGTCGACGAACACATTCTGATGGTGATCCGGAATCTTCGGCGCTTCACCGAACCACAACACGCGCACGAATACCCGTTGTGTTCGCGTCTCATCGCCGATTTCGAGCGGAGCTACGTGCTGTACCTGGCCGCGCTGTTTCACGATATCGCCAAAGGACGCGGCGGCGATCATTCGACGCTTGGCGCCCGCGACGTTCGCACCTTCTGCCGCAACCACGGTCTGGTGCCGGAGGACACCGATCTCATCGCCTGGCTCGTGCTAGACCATCTGTCGATGTCCGGGATCGCGCAAAAGCAGGACATCGCCGACCCGCGCGTCATTGCCGCGTTCGCCCGCAAGGTCGGCACGCAACGACGCCTGGCAGCGCTCTATTTGCTCACCGTGGCGGATATTCGCGGCACGAGTCCGAACGTCTGGAACGCCTGGAAAGCCCGATTGCTGGAAGAGCTCTTTCACGCGACGCGGCTCGTGTTGGCAGGGGAAGCCATACCGCGAAGCCTCGAGGACAGCGTGCAGGCACGGCAAGTCGATGCGCAACGTTTGTTACGGTTATATGCGGTTCCGGAGCAGAGCGAAATCGCGCTATGGCGCGATCTCGACGTACCGTATTTTCAGCGCCACACGGCCGACGAAATCGCGTGGCATGCGCGGCATCTTTACTGGCGCGTGGATACCGCGTCGCCCGTCGTCAAGGCGCGGCTCGCGCGCGACGGGGCGGGCTTGCAGGTGCTGGTTTACCTGCCCGACCAGAAGGCGCTGTTCGCGCGGATCTGCGGTTTTTTCGGCCGGGCAGGCTTGTCGATTCTCGAAGCGAAGATCCACACGACGCGATCGGGCTATGCGCTCGACACGTTTGCCATGCACGATCCATTGAACCCGAACGCATCGCATCGGGAGACGATCGCGTTCGTCGAGTTCGAACTGTCGCGCCTGCTGGCGGAGCCGCCGCCGTTGCACCCGCCGGCCGAAGGCCGGATTTCGCGGCAGTTGAAACACTTCCCGTTGACGCCCGAGGTGCAGATTTTCCCCGACGACAAAGGCACCCACTACATTCTCGAAGTGGTCGCCGGCGATCGCCCCGGACTGCTCGCCCGGATCGCCTATACGCTCGCCAAGGCGAATGTGAACGTCGCCAGCGCCAAGATCAATACGCTGGGCGAACGCGCGGAAGACGTATTCTTGATTGACGGCGCGCGTCTACACGACGAGCAGGCGTTGCTGAATCTGCAGACGGCGCTCTACGAGCAGTTAAGGTTGTAACTGATCAATCGGCGATGTCAGCCGCGGCGAGGTCGGGAAACAGGACGTCGGTAAAGCCGAACTGGCGAAAGTCGCGAACGCGCATCGGATACAGAATACCGTCCAAGTGATCGCATTCGTGCTGGACGACGCGCGCGTGAAAATCCTCGCATACGCGTTCGATCCGGCGGCCAGACGGATCGTACCCAGCGTAGCGGAGCTTGACGTAACGCGGCACGATGCCCCGCATGCCGGGCACCGATAGGCACCCTTCCCACCCTTCCTCCATCTCCGGCGATAACGGGGTCAGGACCGGATTGACGAGTTCGGTATAGGGCACGGGCTCGGCGTCGGGGTAACGCGGGTTCTTTTCAACGCCAAATATGACCACGCGCAGCCCGACTCCGATTTGCGGCGCCGCAAGCCCGGCGCCGTCCAATGCATGCATCGTATCCCGCAAATCTTCGCAGAGCGCCGTCAGTTCCGCGGCGCCAAAGCGCGCAACCTCGGTCGCCCGCTGCAGCAGGCGGGGATCACCCATACGCAGGACTTCGCGGATCATTGCAATCGAGACGTTCGACTCATAACAGCGGTGCCAAGTGATCCAGCAAGACGCGGACGTTATCCATCCCGCTTTCGAGGACTCGGGCGATGCCTTCCATCGATACGGCGTCCGCGCTATCGCCGCGGCCAGCGGCATAGTTCACGACGACGCAGATCGAAATATAAGGCAGACCCAGTTCCCGCGCGAGTACCGCTTCGGGCATGCCCGTCATGCCGACGAGGGTTGCGCCGTCACGTTCCAGCCGGTCGACCTCCGCGGCCGTTTCGAGACGCGGTCCGTTCACCGCTCCGTAAACTCCGCCGTCGATGAGCCCGATCGACGCCTGGTGCGCCGCCTCGAGGCATTTTCCACGCAAATCCGACGAGTATGGATGGGTGAAATCGACATGCACGACCTGACTGTCGCCGCCATCGAAGAAGCTCGTTGGGCGCCCGGACGTGTAGTCGAGCAACTGGTGCGGCAAGACGAGATCGCCCGGACGGCAGCGCTCGATACCGCCGACCGAAGCCACGGCGACGATGGACGTAGCGCCTTTATACTTGAGCGCCCACAGATTTGCCCGGTAATTGACGCGGTGCGGCGGAATCGTATGGCCATGGCCATGCCGGGCCACGAATACCCCGTCGCGCCCGGCAATCTGCCCAAACAGCAGGGCGGACGACGGATCGCCGTACGGCGTACGCACGACCTCGCGATGGGCAACCGACAGCGAGGACAGCCGGGTCAGACCGCTGCCACCGATAATTGCGAGCATAGATCTTGCTTTTCTCGAAGCGGGGATTTGCTTCCCGCGAATGAGCAACGGTTGTGCCGCGATCCGGCTACCGATTGAAATGTGCGCCGGCCGGGTTCTGCCGCGCCCTTTTGGGAAACGCTGGAAATCTTGCCGTATTCATGACATTATCATGAAACAGATGGAGCACGCCGAAGCGGGTTAATCGACATTCTAGCTTGGGGAAACTCATGTACTTGGATAAATTGTTCAAGTTGATGGCTGACAAGCAGGCCTCCGACATATTCATTTCGTGCGGGGCGCCGATCAATATCAAGGTCAACGGCGTCGTTCAGCCGATTTCCACTCAACCGATGGATATCGAAGCGGTACGGCGGATTGCCTATGAATTGATGTCCAAGGAACAGGCGCGAGAATTCGAAAACGAGATGGAAATGAACCTGTCGCATCTCGATCGCGCCGTGGGCAACTTCCGCGTGAATATCTTTCGCCAGCGCGGTACCGTCTCGATAGTCATCCGCTACGTCCGGAGCAACGTGCCGCCGTTTACCGAGTTGCGCCTACCACCGGTGCTGCTCGATCTGGTACTGGAAAAGCGTGGGTTGGTCTTGGTCGCCGGCGCTACCGGCTCGGGCAAGTCGACGACGCTGGCCGCGATGATCGATTACCGGAACGCCAACCAATCGGGCCATATCCTGACCATCGAGGATCCGATCGAATATCTGTTCGAGCATAAGCAGAGCATCATCAATCAGCGCGAAATCGGCGTGGATACGATGAATTACGGCGCGGCGCTGCAAAACGCGCTGCGCGAGGCGCCCGACCTCATCATGATCGGCGAAATCCGCGACAAGGAAACGATGCAGCAAGCGCTACTGCACACGCTGACCGGTAACCTTTGTCTGTCCACGATTCACGCCAACAACAGCTACCACGCGTTGTCGCGGATCATCAACCTGTTTCCCTATGACGCGCGGGCGGCAGTGCTCTCCGATCTCTCGATTGGCCTGCGCGCGATCGTTTCGCAGCGGTTGATTCGCAACAAGGAAGGCGACCAGCAACCGGCGGTCGAGATCCTTCTCAACACATCGCTGATCGCCGAGCTCATCAAAAATGGCGAGTTCTCGCAGATCAAGGAAGCGATGGAGCAGTCGCTCTATCCGGGCTCGCAAACCTTCGAGCAGGCGCTGTGCCGGCTCTACCTCGATGGCGTCTTGAGCTACGACGAAGCGATGCTGGCGTCGGACTCACCCACCAACCTTGCCTGGCAGATCAACCAGAGCAATCCGACGTCGCGTGTGGATGCCATGGGCAAGGAAGGCTCCGAGCGGCGCCCGGCAGCCGACTTTGCGAGCATGACGATCACTTCCGAATTGCTCGACCACACGCACTAAACGGCAATCGTTAATCCTAAACGGTAGCCCATCGCTGCGCTGCGCGGCGTTCCTGTGAGCGGCTGTCTCGCCGCTTTGCTACCATTCATCGGTATGGATAGCGCCGCCCAACCGACGCTTGCGCTGACCCGGGAATTAATCGCACTGCGTTCGCTGACCCCCGACGACGCCGGCTGTCAGTCACGGATCATCGAACGTTTGGCGCCGCTCGGCTTTGCCTGCGAAACGCTGGTGTCGAATGGCGTCACCAATCTGTGGGCACGGCGTGGAACGCAGCGGCCACTGGTCTGCTTTGCCGGGCACACCGATGTGGTGCCCACAGGGCCGTGCAGCGCTTGGCAAAGCGATCCGTTCACGCCGACCGAGCGTGAAGGCTATCTGTACGGGCGCGGCGCCGCGGACATGAAAGCGTCGCTCGCGGCGTTCGTCACCGCGATCGAAGGCTTTGTCGCTGCGTATCCGGCGGCGCCGGGTTCGCTCGGATTGCTCGTGACCTCGGACGAAGGGGGTCCTGCCACCGACGGTACCGTGAAGTTCATCGACCGGTTTGCGCGGGCCGGCGAAACGCTGGATTTTTGCATCGTCGGCGAGCCATCGTCCGTGACGACGCTGGGTGACATGATCAAGAATGGCCGCCGCGGAACCCTGTCGGGAAAGTTGACCATCGTCGGTGTCCAAGGTCACATCGCCTATCCGCATCTGGCCCGGAACCCGATCCATCTCGCCGCACCGCTTCTCGCGGAACTCGCTGCGACCGTATGGGACGATGGCAACGAGTATTTTCCGGCAACGACGTGGCAATGCTCGAACATTCACGGCGGAACCGGCGCGACCAACGTCATCCCCGGAACGCTCGAGGTTCTGTTCAACTTCCGCCACGCGACCGTCAGCTCGCGCGAATCGTTGCAGCAGCGATTCGACTCGATTGTCCGCAGACACGTGCGCGACTACACGCTGGAGTGGACGGGCTGGGGCAACCCGTTTTTGACCGCGCGCGGCCGGCTTGTCGATGTTGTCGGAGCGGCCGTGCAGGAAGTTACGGGGTTGTTGCCCGAGCTCTCCTGCACCGGTGGCACCTCCGATGGACGTTTTATTGCGAGTGTCTGCAACGAATTGGTCGAGTTGGGACCGGTCAACGCGACGATTCACAAGGTGGACGAGCGCGTGGCGATCGCCGATCTGGAACCGCTGGCCCGTATCTATCGGCGCATCCTCGAACGATTGCTGTTGCCGGTTTAGTCCGCGATGAGCTCGATTCCCGCCAATGAACTCGAGACCGTGCGCGACTGGCTGCGCTGGGCGGTCTCCCGCTTCAGCGAAGCGAAGCTCCATTTCGGACACGGTAACGCGCACGCGTACGACGAGGCCGCGTACCTGCTGCTGCACGCGTTGCACCTGCCGCTCGATCGCCTCGAACCCTTTCTCGACGCGCGCGTGACGCAAGACGAACGAGCCCGACTCGCGGAGCTATTCACCCGCCGTATCGACGAACGAATTCCCGCGGCGTATCTGACGCGCGAGGCGTGGCTCGGCGAATTCCGATTTCTCGTCGATGAACGTGTCATCATCCCGCGCTCGTTCATCGCCGAATTGCTGCCGCACGGGATCGCCCCGTTTCTCGGTCCGCCGGAGACCATCACCACAGCGCTAGACCTGTGCACGGGTTCAGGCTGCCTCGCGATCTTGCTCGCGCATGCGTATCCGGCCGCGGACGTGGACGCCGTCGATATTTCCGCGGAAGCCTTGGCGGTGGCACAGCGCAACGTCAGCGACTACAGTCTGGCCGACCGGATCAATCTGATTCGCTCTGATCTCTTCGATAATCTGGCCGAAAAAAACTACGACCTCATCATCTGCAATCCCCCATACGTGACGACTATGGCGATGGAGGAGCTGCCGGGCGAATATCGCCATGAGCCGGCACAGGCGCTCGCCGGCGGCGACGATGGACTGGACGCCGTGCGCACGATCGTCAAGGAAGCGCCGCGGTTTTTGAACAATGGCGGCACGCTAGTCGTCGAAGTCGGCCACAACCGCGCGGGCGCGGAAAGCGTGTTCCCGCGGCTGCCCTTCGTGTGGCTCCCGACGTCCTCGTCGGAGGACGCCGTATTTCTGTTGAAACGCGAAGAATTGATCGCGGGGCGCTAAGTACGTAACCCGGCAGATGCCGGTAGTGAGGCTACGAACGCTGGTGCATTGCAGAGGCCTGCCCGCCGATCGTCGCGTAGAATCGCGTTTCGCTTTTCTCCAGCGATACCGTCACGATGGTCGACCGTTCCGGCGGCGAGATTCTCGTCGCCAGCTTGCTTGCGCAAAACGCCACGCACGCGTTCGGCGTTCCCGGAGAGAGCTATCTCGCTGTCCTGGACGCGCTGTACGACGCGCAAGAGCGCCTGCATTTTCTTGTGTGCCGGCACGAAGGAGGTGCGGCGTACATGGCCGAGGCGTTTGGCAAGTTGACCGGGCGCCCGGGTCTTTGTTTCGTGACGCGAGGGCCGGGTGCATCCAACGCCGCGATCGGCATCCACACGGCGGCGCAAGATTCGACGCCGCTGATCATGTTCGTCGGTCAGGTCGGAGCGGACACCGTCGATCGCGAGGCGTTTCAGGAGATCGACTACCGCCGGATGTACGGCAGCGTCGCCAAGTGGGTGGCGCAGATCGATCGCGCCGAGCGCATACCCGAATACATTGCGCACGCGTATCGAGTCGCGCAATCGGGGCGACCGGGTCCCGTCGTATTGGCCCTACCCGAAGATGTCTCGACAGCGCGCGTCACTTGTCACGACGCGCCCCGCGTCGATGCGATTGGCTCGGCGCCCGATCATGGGCAGGTCGACGCGGTCCGCGCTGCGCTCGAGCAGGCAATCGGGCCGCTGCTCATCGTTGGTGGGAGCCGGTGGGACGCTGCTGCGTGCCAGGCGTTACGCGCGTTTGCCGAAGGCACCGGACTGCCCGTCGCCTGCGCTTTTCGCAATCAGGACCTGTTCGACAATCGCCATCCTAATTACGCGGGCGATGTCGGTATCGGCATCAATCCCAAACTCGCCGCCCGGGTCAAAGACGCGGACGTGCTGCTCGTGATCGGGGAGCGCCTGGGCGAGATGACGACCTCGGGCTACACGTTACTCGACGTGCCGGTGCCGCGCCAGAAGCTGCTTCATGTCCATCCGTCGGCCGAGGAACTCGGCCGCGTGTATCAACCGGCGATCGCGATCGCGGCCACACCGGGCGCGTTCCTGGCGGCGATCAACAGCAAGCGGCAACTAGGCGGCGCGCGTTGGCCTGATGCAGCGGCGCAAGCGCACGCCGCCTACGAGGCATGGCGTGAGCCACGGCCCGTGCCGGGCGCGGTTGATCTGTGGCAGATCGTGCGCTGGCTTGACGAGCGGTTGCCCGACGACGCCATCCTTGCCAATGGTGCGGGCAATTACACGGCCTGGCTGCACCGTATTTTTCGCTATCGCGGTTTCCGCACGCAGCTTGCACCCTACTCCGGCGCTATGGGCTACGGTGTTCCCGCAGCGATCGCCGCGAAGGCGGTGCAGCCGCAGCGCATCGTTGTTTCATGGAACGGCGACGGTTGTTTCCTAATGAACGGACAGGAACTCGCCACCGCCGTGCAATATGGCCTTGCGATCATCTTCGTCGTCATCGACAACGGCATGTACGGAACGATCCGGATGCATCAGGAAAAAAACTATCCGGGACGAGTCGCCGGTACCGAGCTCTCCAATCCGGACTTCGCGGCCATCGCGCGGGCGTACGGCGCGCAAGGTGAAACAATCGTGGCGACCGCGGAATTCGCGCCGGCGTTCGAGCGTGCTCTATCCAGCGCAGGGTCCACGCTGTTGCACGTGAAGATCGATCCGCAGGCGCTGACCATGAACGCTTCGCTTGATGATCTGCGCGCGCAAGGCCGCGCGGTGCATTCCACATAACGACCGCGGCGTCATGGACGAATTGCAGCCGCTTCTGGAAGTCGGCATCGGCACGACGGTGCTGTTGAGCGTCCTCGTCATTCATGGCGCTGGAATGCTTTTGATCCAGCGCGGTTTCGAGCGGTTCTGGCCAGCCATGGCGGCGCGGCGACGGCGAATCGTGCGCAACCTGTTCTTGGCGGCGCTTATTCTCGGTCTTCTGGCGACTCATTATCTGGAGATCCTGGTTTGGGCGGCGACCCTTGCGGGCATCGGCGCCTTCGCCGATTTGCGCCAATCGTTCTATTTCGCAGGAGGCGCTTATACGACCTACGGGTCGGAGGGTGTCTATCTGCCGGCGCAATGGCGGCTGCTGGGATTCGTGATTGCGACGTCAGGCCTGTTCACGTTCGGCTGGACGACGGGAATTCTCGTAAGCATTGTCAATCGCTTCTTTCAGCCGCGGCGCGGCGAACACGCATAAAATCGTGGGCATGACTCCGATCCGACCAGCGTTAGAAGAGCCGCTATCCCGGCATTGGCCCGCCGAGGGCATATCTCGCATTCCGTATTGGATTTACTCGGATGCATCCGTTTACGCGCAGGAACAGCAGCGCATCTTCGGCGGACGCGCTTGGTCGTACGTGTCTTTGGAGGCGGAAATTCCGACCCCGGGCGATTACAAGCGCACGTTCATCGGCGACAAGCCGGTCGTCGTGATTCGCAACAAAGACCATGATGTCACCGTCGTCGAAAACCGTTGCGCGCATCGCGGCGTGCAGTTTTGCCAGAAGCACCTCGGGCACACCGCCGAGTTCGTGTGCCCCTACCATCAGTGGACGTACGATCTTGACGGCAACCTGATCGGCGTGCCGTTCCGCCGAGGGGTCAAGCGTCAAGGCGGCATGCCCGCCGACTTCGATCCTAAGAATCACGGGTTGCGCAAGCTCGCCGTCGCGCGCCGCAACGGTGTCGTCTTCGCGTCCTTCGCCGACGACACCGAACCGCTGCCCGAGTATCTGGGCGAGACGATGCTGGGATTCTTCGATCGCATTTTCGACGGCCGCGAAATCGAAGTCCTAGGATACTCGCGCCAGCTCGTGCCCGCGAACTGGAAATTGATGTTCGAGAACATCAAGGACCCGTACCACGCGAGTCTGCTGCACGTCTTTCTGGTGAGCTTCGGCCTGTTTCGCGCGGACCAGCCGGCGATGGTCAAAATGGATGCAACCGGCCGGCACGGCGCATTGGTCTCGTGGAAAGCGCCGATCGCGGCGACAGGCGAAGTCGCCGACATGCGCTCGTTCCGGCAGGATTTCACGCTCGCCGACGCTCGGCTGCTCGATCCGGTCCGCGAGTATCCGGAATTCACAGTCGTCATGACCACGCTATGGCCGAATCTCATCATCCAGCAGCAGTCGAATACGTTGGCGATGCGCCAGCTAGTAACCCGCGGACCGCACGAGTTCGAGCTTGCGTGGACATTTTTCGGCTACAAGACCGACGACGAAGCGATGCGCCTGCGGCGGTTAAGGCAGGCGAATCTGATGGGTCCGGCTGGATACGTGTCGATCGACGACTCGGAGGTCATGAAGTTCTCGCAGCACGGTGTCAAGGCTTATCCGGAGGTCAACGGCGTCATGGAAATGGGCGGCCGCGACTGGAAAGACGAGCCGCACATGGTGACCGAGGGCGCAATCCGTTCCTTCTACGACTACTATCGCACCGTCATGGGCCTATGAACGATTTCGCCGCCCTGCCCGTCCGCGAGATGCGGTTGGAGCTGGAGGGGCTGTATGCCGAATACGCCGGTGCGCTCGACGAGGAACGCTTCGAGGATTGGGCGGAGTTCTTCACCGAAGATTGCTTCTACCAGATCATTCCGCGCGAAAACCATGACCTTGGTCTTCCCGTCGCCACCTGGCGCAGCGAGTCGAAGGCGATGTTGCACGATCGCGTCACGTCGATCCGCAAGACTGCCGTCTACGCTCCGCGCTATCTGCGGCGTTATGTGACCGGCATCCGTCCGCGCGCGGGAAGCGGTGGAACGATCACCGTTCGCGCCAACTATCTGGTCGTCGAAACGCTGCAGGACGAGCTGTCGCGGGTCTTCAACGCCGGCTATTATTTGGACGAAATCGTGCGTGTCAGCGGCGAATTCAAGTTTGCGCGCAAGGTATGCGTTTTTGATTCCGTGCTGGTGCCCAATAGCTTAATTTATCCACTGTAATGGCCGTGTCGGCTAAAAGGCAGCGACGGCGAAACGACGGCGAAGCGACAGCGAAACAACGGCGACACGACAACGCCGGTCAACCGCAATCAAGGAGGCTTTCATGAAACAGAATTTGCTCAAGCTAATCGCTACCGCTGCCGTCGTGCTGGCGTCGCCGCTGGTGTCACAAGTCGCACTCGCGCAGGCGTGGCCCAACAAGCCCGTCCGGCTCGTGTCGCCTTTCCCTGCCGGCGGCGGCAGTGACATCGTCGCGCGCCTTCTCGCGCCGAAGCTCGGCGAAGCGCTGGGCCAGCAGATCGTCGTCGAGAATAGAACCGGCGCTGCCGGTAATGTCGGCGCCGAGTACGTCGCCAAATCCGCGCCCGATGGCTATACGTTTCTGCTTGCCAACAACACCATAGTCATCAACCCTAGCGTGACCAAAACGTCGTTCGACGTGCAAAAGGATTTCGCACCCGTCGCACTCGTCGCCTCGACACCGGTCGTACTCGCCGTGAATCCGTCCGTGATCAAGGCCAATAGCGTCAAAGAGTTCATCGACCTCGCCCGCGCGCAACCCGGAACTCTTTCGTATTCATCGTGTGGCAATGGGACCGCCATGCATCTCGCCGGAGAGCTTTTAAAGCAGGTGGCGAAGATCGACATGACGCATGTTCCCTACCGTGGCTGCGCGCCGGCGATCACCGACGGCCTTGGGGGTACCGTTCCCGTGCTGTTCAACACGATCACCAACACGATTTCGCACGCCAAGGCCGGCAAACTCAAGATCATCGGCTTGGCTTCGGCGACGCGTTCGCCCGTCGATAGCTCGATCGGCACGATGGCTGAAGCGGGTTTGACCGGGTTCGACGCGGATATCTGGTTTGGCGTGATGGGGCCCGCCGGAACGCCGAGGGAAATCATCACTAGGCTGAACACCGAGCTCAACAAAGCGTTGCAGTCGCCGGAACTTCGGCAAAAGCTCGCCGACAACCTGTTCGATGTCCGCGGAAGCACGCCGGATCAGTTCTCCACCGTTATTCGCGATGACCTCGCGCGCTGGGCCAAGGTCGTCCAGGATGCCAACATCAAGCCTGACTAGACACGCCGATAACTGAAACTAGCGCCTGCGGGCGCCGCCCCGCAGGCGCAACGCGTACATCGACTGTCACAGGCTCACTCGCGCCCTCCACGCCGGTTGTCGTGATGGGTTGCGTTGCGTTGTCGGGCTCTGCTCGGTCGCGCGGCGACAGGCCCTCTGGGCCTACCCCGGCCCATCGGCCTCGGCCACCACACTCCCTCCCACCCTTCGGGACCCGCCTCAGCCCCCGCCCTCAAT
>JBPCLS010000030.1:0-11876 GCA_051003055.1 Casimicrobiaceae bacterium | reverse complement strand
GATCCCAATGCGTATGTCCGAGGAGAATGTTCAAGTGAATGGCGTTCTTGCCGTCGGCCATCAACTTGGCGGCGAGCCCGTGCGCGCCGGTGCCGCAGTCAAAAATCAGAAGGTCGCCGTTGGCAGTCGTCAGCTCAACGCAGGAGGTATTGCCGCCGAAGTGGTTCGTGCCCGGCCCGGGAACGGCGATTGACCCCCGCGTTCCCCAGAAACGTACTCTCATGAGTCTGGCGGCTCCCTTGCGTGCTGCATCGACCGATACGCCCACTGTCTCGCCGGCTCGCCAATTGCGGGGGCTGCGCGTGCCGATCATGGCTTGCAGGTAATGCGCTGGGGCCATCTTGAGCTCCGGCCGCTCGATCCGCAATGGCCGCAAACCGCTATCCCGATTTCATCGAAGCAGGCATCGACGTCGCATCCGTACGCGCGAGCACCAGGCCGATTCCGGCATAACCGCGCGGAAACTGGTTGAGATGCGTCGCGTGCTAGCGGCTGCGCCCAGCTATTTCTCGGCCCACGGAAAGCCCAGAACTCCGGGGGCACTGCGCGAACATCGGATGCTGGTTACAACCTCGCGAATGACCCCTACGTGCTGCAATTGTCACGCGCCAAGGAAACGCAACCGATAAGGATTGCGGGCACGCTCGGCGCGAATGACGGGCAGGTGCTACGGGCAGCCGCCTTGGCGGGTCTGGGAATATTGATCGAGCCGCTGTACATCCTCTACGATGACATCATTGCGGGACGCCTCGTTCCAACGCTCACCGAATGGGAATTTCTTCCACATTACTGCGATGTTGACCTTCGGGTTCTTTTCTCGATGGTCGAAACACAAGGGCCCGCATCGCTGCAGGCCCTTGAATTGTTTGGTTGCGGGGGCAGGATTTGAACCTGCGACCTTCGGGTTATGAGGCGGATTTGTCCTATATTCGAACTTTGTGAATCAAATACTTGCAGCGCTTGCCGAACTCGAAATCAGTCTATCCCAGGCACAATTTAGGCACAGCCAATCTCGGCGCGTCACAAACGACGCCTGCCGAAAACAGTGAACTCATTGGGCCGCTTCAGGCAGCTTTCTTCTGCGCCCGCTTGATCTTGATCTCGATCTCCTGGCCCAGAGCGCTGGCCGCCCTAATCAAAGTATCCAGCTGCAAGGAAATATTGCCCGGATCCAGTATGCGGTCGAGCTGCGAACGGCTAGTCGCCATTTTTTTTGCCATGTCCAGCTTCGTCAGCTTCGCCGCATGCATGGTTTCCTCCAGCTTTTCTGCGAGAGCGCGCTTGAGCGCCTTCGCCTGAACTTCCTCGAAGATGCCGTCCTCTTTCAGAAAGTCATCGAACCTGGACCCCGTGTGAGGGTTACGTTTCGCCATGTTGCCACTCCTTGAAGCGCTTCTCCGCTAACTCAATGTCGTCGTTCGGTGTCTGCTGGGTCTTCTTGATGAACGCATGAAGCAGCAGCATGTGCCGGCCCTCAACCGCGAAGAGCGTCCGCGCAATTCGATTGATCAACGCCGTGCGAACCTCCCAGATAGGTCCGCGCAGGTGATCAACGCGCGGTTTGCCGATCGGCCACTTGAACTGAACGTAAGCGATATCCTCACCAATCGCCCGCCGCTGGTCCTTCGGAAGTCCCTTGATCCAGTCACGGACCGGCTCGTTGCCCCCTCTCGACCGGAAAAAAACCGCATCCAGACGCTGCAGAGCGGGCATAGACGGATGGTACCTTATACGGTACAGATGTCAACTGCGACGTCCCCTGTCCTTCCCGAAAAACCGTCGGTCGCGAATTCGCAGTGTAAGCTGGGGCGTCAGACCAGTTCCGCGCCCAGACTGGGGAGCAATACCGAGTGTCTGCCAAAGAAACGCGTACGAGATCGCACGCCGTCGCTGCTCCGCCGCTTGTTGCATTTCGCTGGCTTCGTACCCAAGAGGTCCTTCGCGCCGGCAACGGGTAGCTTGATTCCGCACCGACGAGCGCGTCCGGGCTACTCGGTCATTCGGGACGACGCCTGCGATGCGACCCGAAGCCCGAATGTGGGGACCGTTGGATGAAAGCACCCGGCGAGGAACAGTCCCGGAATAGCCCACCTTCCGGGCCTCGTGACAAACTCGTCACTGAGCTCGCAAAGGCAGAGGCGGACCTCCAGCGAATCGAGGCACACCGCACCGCTGCGAGCGCCCAAATCGCCGCACTTCGCAACGAGCTCGCGACGCTTGATGCGACTGCCCGGCTCGCAGCTGTCGAACCACCGTCGCGTCCGGCTCCGCGCACGGCAGACGGTAAGGTGGCGCTTTTCCGTCAGCTCGTCCGCGGTCGTCCAGACCTCTACCCCACGCGCTTCGTCAGCAAGAAGACAGGCAAACCAGGGTATGCCCCGGCCTGCTCGAACAAGTTCGTGCCTGGTGTATGCGAGCTCCCGAAGGTGAAATGTGGTGACTGTGTCCAGCAGGCATTCAAGCCCGTCGACGACGAAGCCGTGATTGCCCACCTGAAGGGCAAGCACGTAATGGGCGTCTATCCGATGCAAGACGACGAGACCTGCTGGTTTCTGGCCGTCGACTTCGATAAGAGCGCGTGGAGGGACGACGTGCGCGCGTTCGTGCAAACGAGCCGTCGACTGGGGCTGCCGGTGGCGGTTGAGCGTTCACGCTCGGGCAATGGAGCGCACGTCTGGTTCTTCTTTGCCACCCCCGTCGCGGCGGCGGCGGCTCGCAAGATGGGTTGCCATCTCATCACCGAGACGATGGCCAGCCGTCACGAGCTTGGCATGGACTCGTACGACCGACTGTTTCCCAGCCAGGACACGATGCCACGGGGTGGCTTCGGAAACCTGATTGCGCTGCCGCTCCAGCACGGACCGAGGCAGGAAGGCAACACGGTCTTTCTCAACGACGATCTCGAAGCGTTTCCCGACGAGCAGCAGTGGGCGCACCTCGCGTCCATCAAGCGCATTGACGCGTTGGCGGTGGAGCGGATCGCATCCGACGCGAGTCGCGCGGGAAGCGTCGTCGGCGTTCGGATGGCGGAAGTGCTCGAGGGCGAGGACGCTGCACCGTGGACGCGGCTGCCATCGGGGAAACCACAATCACCGCGCATTACCGGTCCCCTCCCGGATCGAGTGTCAGCGGTGCTCTCGCAGCGACTTTTCGTCGCGAAGGCGGGCCTGCCTTCGTCGCTACTCAACCAGATCAAGCGCATTGCGGCCTTCCAGAATCCGGAGTTCTACAAGAAACAGACCATGCGACTGTCAACCGCGCTCACCCCGCGAGTGATCTCCTGCGCCGAAGATCTCCCGCAGCATGTCGCGCTACCCCGAGGCTGCAGACCCGATCTTGAGGAGCTGCTCCGCGGTCTCGATGTCGCTCTCGACGTTGTCGACGAGCGTGTTTGCGGTGAGCCACTTGCGCTGCCCTTCGTTGGAACGCTTACGCCGGTTCAGGATCAGGCAGCCCGCGCGCTTCTCGCGAGCGACTGCGGCGTTCTGGTCGCCCCTCCTGGCACCGGCAAGACAGTCATAGGCACGTATCTGGTGGCCGCCCGTGCCTGCAGCACGTTGGTCCTGGTACATCGAAGACCGCTGCTCGACCAGTGGCGTGCGCAACTCGCCGTGTTCCTCGGTGTCGACCCCAAGGGGATCGGGCAGATCGGTGCCGGAAAGCGCAACCCCACCGGCAGGATCGACGTCGCGATGATCCAGAGCCTGGTGCACAAGGAGTCCGTCGCGGATCTCGTGGCTGGCTACGGGCAGATCATCGTCGATGAGTGCCACCATCTCCCAGCGGTCTCGTTCGAGCGCGTGCTGGCGTCGGCGAAGGCACGTTACGTCGTCGGGCTGACCGCCACGCCGCAGCGACGCGACGGGCGCCATCCCATCACCCAAATGCAGCTTGGTCCCGTGCGCTTCACGGTGAATGCAAAGACACAGGCTAGCCAGCGCCCGTTCGAGCATCGACTCATCGTGCGCGAGACCAACTTCCGTCCTTCGGCCGCTGCCGTCGACGGCGGGATTCAGGGTCTTTACGGTGCGCTGGCGCAGGACGAGGCGCGCAACGTGATGATCCTCAACGATGTCATCGGTGCGCTTGCAGACGGACGCTCCCCGATCCTCCTGACCGAGCGCCGGGACCACCTCGAGTACTTCGCGAGCAAGCTCAGACCGTTTGCGCGGCATCTGGTCGTGCTGCAGGGAGGGATGGGCTTTAAGACCGCACGCAACGTACGTGACCGGCTCATGGCGATCCCCGCCACTGAGGAACGGCTCCTGCTCGCCACTGGCCGGTATGTCGGCGAGGGGTTCGACGATGCCCGGCTCGATACGCTCTTCCTAGCGCTGCCCATTTCCTGGAAGGGGACCCTCGTCCAATACACCGGGCGCCTGCATCGCCTTCACCCTGGCAAGCGCGACCTCCGCATCTTCGACTACGTTGACCGTGAAGTCCCGATGCTGCTGCGGATGTTCGAGAAACGCCTTCAAGGCTACCGCGCAATCGGCTATGCGCGAGGTGAAGCGCCGCTCGGTTACGCCGAGCCCGCGACCGAAACAACGGTCGAATACGATGAGGACGTGCTTGCCGAACTCGATCGGCACGATGACTTTGATTGAGAGGGACGCTCACATGCCACTGAAAGAACCCGCCAAAAAGAGTCGCAACAGAGCAGGCCGGATCAGCAAGGCCCGGCTGGCCACGATGATCGAAGAGGCCACGGTCGATGCGTACGGCGAGTCGGAACAGACCACCGGCTGGTACACGATGCTCGAGGAACACCTCGCATTTCCGTTTGACACCACCGTACTCGGCGTCGCGGTGAAAGTTGCCAGGCTAGACCTTCGTGGCGACAACGGCATCGTCGCCATCTGCACGCGCGGTCGCGAGCGACAGTCTGTCCCCATTCTTGATCTGCCGCTTCCATCGCCCAGACCCGAAGGGGCCGAGTGGATCGACGCGTACCGTCACTGGGTCGGCGGTTGACGATCGTGGCTACGAGACGAGGTGGCTGCACAGATGATTGACGGTACGCCGCGCCAATGTCGGCAGCGCATCGAGCCATAGGTTGGACGATCAAGATGTCGACCCTCGGGTTCTTTCCCCGACGGTCGAAAAAAACGGCCCACCCGAAGGCAAGCCGTTGATTTGTTGGTTGCGGGGGCAGGATTTGAACCTGCGACCTTCGGGTTATGAGGCGGAACGAGGTCACTGTACACCATTGCTATTCAATAACTTGCAACGCTGGCCAAAGCGATTCCTAGTCTATTCCAGTCACAGTTTAGGCACACCCAATCAAGATTGGTCACAATTTCTGTTCCGCCTCGAGGGGCGAATCGAGCCAGTAGACCTAAGCCCGTGGCCGTTCGTCCTGGGGCCTTCGTGCTTCGTCCAAACGCGGCACAGACCAAACACGCACGGCCAAGTCCGCAGGACTCAGCGGGGATACAGCTGCTTCATCGCCCGCTCGAACTTTCGAAACCGATCTCGCGTCGCGGTTACTGCATCAAAATGACCGCCGGACCTCGCCGTAAGTGCTTTCGACGATTGCTTCCCGCCCGGCCCCTTGGCTCGCAATCGAATGGTTTGTGCCGCACGGCGTTCGTTGGGTCAAGAACGTGTGCATCGTTCTGAGGCGTGCGCCCTCTACCGGCTGAAATCGGGCCAACTGCGGACAGCCACGCCGTCCAGCGGTGATTGAGCGAAATCCCGATGGTCACCCTTTCCTCGTGCTGCGTTACACGATTCCTTAAGCGTCAAGTTTGACGCTTTGACCCTTGATCGCCTTCGGCCACTGTGACGAGTTGGACCGTGACGGTCTGCGATCCGCCAGTCCGTAGGCGTGTAGCGTTGGCGCCGCGTCATTGAACGCACCCATAAGCCGGACGGCGGCACTATTGCAGCGGCACACTTCCACTTGGTCGCTGGCCGTTCCGTGCTCACAGCTCAACCCGCGATCGAGCATTCGCAGCGCCGCTTCGTATTCCATAGCAACTTGATGCGCCGGCATCTCGCGCCTCGACCCACTTCCGTATCGTATTCGGGTTCACGCGGGCTCGGAAGCGCGCTGCTCGAGCTCCGCATTGATCATGCGGTACTTCAGGCCGGCGTTCGTCAGGTCGCGAAAATAATTCACCAAGTCATTCCAGGGGTCCTTCATGCGGGCCAGCCCGGAGATGAAGGCGACGATCGTACCCACCTCGGTCTTCCCTTGCAGCAGCAGCCAGCCACCGACAGCGAAAATGCCGATGACACCCAAGTCGTAAAGAAGGTTCATCAGAAAATTCATCCCGAACTTGCGTAGAAAGATCTGCATGTTCAATCGGTAAACCTCCCCGATCCGACGCCGGAAAGTATTTTCCGCGCGCTCCGCTGCGTCGTCCGCCCCCTCGTTAACGATATCGACGCTGATCGCTCGCAATTTCTCGATACGTCGCTTGGTGCGGACGTTGATCGCCTTTTGCAGGAATGGAATGAACAAGAGCTGAGGACAGAATATTAGGAGAGCAATCAGGGCCAGCCACGGCTGCACGAAGAGCATGTAACCGATGACGCTCAACAGAATGCCGGCATTGAGCAGCGGGTCGCAGAAGCTGGAGCCGACAAAGCCGCCGACCGCCTCCACCTCTGACACTATGATCGAAACCTTCACGCCCTTTTCTCCGGAACCGTTTGGGGTTGCCGCATCGGCCGTCGCGGTCGGGTTTATTTGCATGCGCAGGCGTCGGTTCGCGGCTTCGCTGACGGAACCCCGGTAGACGTTCAGGAGCATCTTGAGGCTTCCATGGAGGAGCGCCACTGCGACATAGATCAGGCAGAGCGTCACGATGAGCTGGAAGCCTTGGCGGTCCACAGCACCATTGACGATGCGTCGCTGCAGTTCGAGAGGGGCCAGTTCCAGAAGGAACACAGCGACCGAGAGCACTGACAGGATGACTTGGCCCCTGGCGCTAACCTTCCAAATGTACCGGTAGAGATCCTTGACCATCGTCGCATCGCCGCTGCGGGTAGTGTTCGTCACTCTGCGCCCTCATGTTCCGCGAAATGCGTTGGTTTATTCGTCAACTCTTGGTGCCAGGGGAGCAGAATACCGTAAGGCTATGATTGCGGTGTTCTCACCCGGCGCATATCGCATCGCTAGAGCGCCCATCGACGCAAATGGAGCAACGCCCTGGGAGAAACCGCCCGCGGAAGGCATCAGCGCGCTGGTCACGATGCCTCAGCGAAAGCCCATTAGACTGAGGCGCGAGGAAGGGGACAGGCTTGAAGAACACGGACGAAGGGAAGGCGGACAGAAGGACCAACCTGGCCTTGCGTACGATCGTGGTGCTGCTTGCTGTGGTCGGCGCGTTCGCTGCTTGGTATTGGGCATGACGTCTCGCATCGAACGGGAACGCACCTAGCGTGGCTACGGAGTAAGGGTCGGCCCACATCCGGCCACCTACGGGGCCTAGGCCGGTTGGCTGATTGCAATGTGTAACGGGCAGGCGACGAGTGCTTGCTTCATGCCTCGATGCTCCCGCTGGCGGCGCACCGGGCCAGGGCGGGTTACCTTGACGATCAATTCGCGGAGACCATCCGCTTCGCCACAGGCCTCTTGGAAATCATCAATGAGCGTCGCGAGGCGCTCGCCCGGGTTCCGCAAGCGCGAGACGACCTGGACACACTTCGCGACCGCGTGCGTGAAGTTCGTTCGCTCCTTCCCACGACTCGTACGGTTCACTAGCGCCGCCGGGCGGTGAGCGCGCCGCGAAGCAAGGCTGGGTTAGCAAGTCGGCGGCTCAACGACGCTGCCGGCCACCCTCTGCGGCAATCATCTGCAGCAGCACTTCCGGTTCGACCGGCTTCACCAGGTGATGGTCGAATCCGGCGGAAAGCGCGCGCTCGCGATCGGTATCTTTGCCCCTACCGGTAATCGCGATCATCAACAGCATTGCATCCTTCATTTGTTCGCGCAGCTTGGTGACTACTGCGTACCCATCCAGCTTGGGCAAACCGATATCGCAAAGAACGATCTGCGGTCGACTCGCCTGCACCAACGACAGCGCGGCCGCGCCATCGTAGGCTGCGGATACCTCGTGGCCCGCCATCTGCAGCAGCATCCGCAGCGAGTCATTGGCATCGATATTGTCGTCGATCACAACAACCCGGAAGCTTGGCCGAGCCGATGTCACCTCCGCCTTATCACTCGCGCTGGTCTCTGGAGCTACGTACTGCAGCATTGGAAGCGTGACTACGAATTCGCTTCCTTGGCCGAGACCCGCGCTATATCCCTCGACAGTACCGCCGTGCATTTCCACCACTTGACGCACGACCGTAAGCCCGATGCCGAGCCCACCCCCAATGGCACCCCCTGGCTGGCCCGCTTGCGTAAAGAGATCAAAAATGCGGGGCAGAGCTTCTGACGCGATGCCGCTGCCGTTGTCCTTTACCTGGACGACCACCGCATCGTCGCGGAGTTGCGCTGATAGAGCGATAGCGCCGCCTTCTTGTGTGTACTTCGCCGCATTGTTAAGTAGATTGGAGAAAACCTGTGTCAGCCGCACAGGATCTCCAAGGATGTAGGCCGGCTCCGGCGGAATGTCGACCGTGAGCTGCTGCACCCGATCAACAATTAATGGGCGGCAGGTTTCGACCGCTTGTTCTACAAACGCCCGGAGGGAAACCGGTTGTGTCTGCAGCGTTATCTTGCCACTGCTCAGGCGCGCCGCATCGAATAGGTCATCGAGGAGGCGGGTCATGTGTCCGATCTGGCGATTGATGATATCGAGCGCCCAAGGCAGCGTAGGCTCTGGCGTCTTGATCCGGCCCAGGATCGCGGCAGCATTACGAATCGGTGCCAACGGATTGCGCAGCTCATGGGCCAGCATCGCAAGAAATTCCTCCTGTCGTCGATGGGTTTCCTCCGCTGCTTCGGCCAACGCTTGCGCGCGGATCGTCGCTACTACGAGCTGCTCGTTCGCGTCGCGCATTTGATCCACGCGGCGCGCGAGGTCCTTCCCCTCCGCAGCGTCCGTTTCGATTCTCAGAATCGTGTAGTGCTCTCGGAAGGCGGCAACCTCCTCGCGCATTCTTGAAGCTCCCTCGCGCAAGCGAGCGGCTTCTTCTCGCAGATCAGTCGCGCCTTCTCGGTTGAGGACCGCATCTTCGCGGCTGTCCACCGCGTTCTCTCGCTCCTCGACCGATTTCAATGCGACGTCTTCGAGCCTTGGCGTGGGCTCGCTCCCGTCGATGGCGGGTCCCGGGACGCTTTCGTCAGGAGGGCTATTCTGGCTGGGCATCCCGGTCCGCCAGGATCGACTTTTGTATCGGCCGCCCGCCCAGAAGTCCCACGTACTGAACCAGCGCCTCGCCAACGACGATGCCATCATCGGTAATCTCGTAGAGCCGCAGGTCGTGGCTGTGCGCGCTGGCGCGCACTTTGACCACCGCCATCACCCGTCTGAGCCCACCCTCCACCTCGATGTAGCGCTGCACGATAATGGCGTCCGTGAGGAAAGCAGCGCCGTGGGGGCTGAACCGTAGATCGGTGTAGCGATCCTCCAGCTCGGAGGTCATCAGCACGGTCACGCCCAGGCCGGTCAGCACCGCCACCATGCGATAGATCGACTCGCGAAAGTCCTCGCGAAACGCGGGCGCCAGTGCGAGCTCGTATCCGGACAATGAATCGATGACCACGCGCTTTGCGCCCAGGCGATCGATCATCTCCGTCATTTCATGCAGGGTTTCATCGATGGTTAGATCAAGCGCGCGCGTATCGATCAATCCGAGCTTTCCCGAGCGAATCAGATCATCCAGCTTGCGGATACGCGCCTGTCGCGGATTCTTTTCGAAAGCCGCAATAATGCCGGCTTCGCCGCGGCGCACCCCCTCTGCGAGGAATTCCATCGCCAGGATAGTCTTGCCCGAGCCCGCCGGTCCCGCCACCAGTAAGGAATAGCCGCACGGCAAGCCGCCGCCCAGCATTTCGTCCAGGGCCGGCACCCCCATCGCGAGCCGTGCTTCATCCGGCGGGTTGGACGTTGCGCCGCTATCGATGATCGCGCGCGGGAACACCTGGATGCCCGCATCAGTGATGCGGAAGGTGTGCAAGCCCGGGATCTGGGCCTGGCCCCGCATCTTCATCACCTGAATCTTGCGCACCATCGAATTTCGATGAACGGATTGCGTCAACCACAGTAAGCCGTCCGCCACGGTGAAAACGGAGTTGGACTCCGCTTCCGACGTTTGGTATTCGCCGATCAGGAAGGTCGTCGCCTGCCAGCTTGTGAGGTAAATCCCGAGTTGCTGGACGAATTGCTGCAGATCGATACCAACGTTCTCGGGACGATCCGCCGCCAGGATAACGGACCGGAATGAATCGACGAACACGAGACCCGGTGTGAAATCCTCGACTTCTTCGACGATCCGCGCCATGACGCGATTGAAATCGCCGTTCAGGATCACGTCCACAAGGTTGACGAAGCGGATCGACTCATCGATCTTGGCGACATCGAAGAACGAAAACTGTTGCTGATAACGAAGCATCTTCAAGGCGGGCTCGCCCAGCACGGTGAAGAACAGCGCCCGGCGGTCGGCGTTCGCCAACGCGAACATGATCTGATGCGCGAGCGTGGTCTTACCCGACCCTGGACTACCGGCGATGAGGTTGAACGAGAGCTCCGGCAGACCACCGCCCAGAAGGGGGTCGAGTCCAGGGACGCCCGTCTGCAAGCGAGGGATGGCCACCTTTTCGGTCATTGCTCGAGCTCCTTGACAGCTTGGCTGGAGGCAGGGTCCGCCCACGCCGAATTCATGAGATGGGTCGTCATCGCTTCGCCGATCAGCGTGGCGAGGATATCGGTAAACGTGACCAAGAGAGCCGTGCTCGCCTCGAGCGCATCGGCCGCCTCCCGGCGCTCCAGGCCTACCTTGAGATTGGCGAACGCCGTCTCCGTTTGCGTGGGCTGTTCCACTTCCGGGAGCCATGGATAGCTCGAGCGGGTGACGTGCAGGCTACGGGCATAGATGGCGCGAACCCCGCCCTGACCGATCAGCAGCGCAAGCTCGCCGGCGGCCCGGATCCATGTGCGCATGGCGGCCTCGGCGACCGCGCTCGAATCGGCGACGCGCCCGCCCGCGTACTGCGTCAAAATGCGCCCAATCATCTGCCGGCGGGCCAAGCTGGCCGTCGACAGCGGCTTAAGCCGCGAACTGGCGTTCTGCTGGGGCATTTTGCGGTAATACGCGGCAATGAGACCGCCGTCAACGCCGAGAATGTGTCCGGTACGTCACTCATTGCGCGTGGCTCCGCTGTTTCGCCAGCGGCAACCCGGTTGCCATTCGCTCGCTTGCTCGGCGCGGCCCCTCGGTGTTGTGCGTTCCGCGGCGACCCTCTCCCGGATTCCGTCGTTGCTCCGAGTCGTGCGATGAGTGGACACCATGCAAGCCCCATTGGCTTTCCGGCCGATTGGGTAAGTATCCCCCGGCAGAGCCGGGGGCTTTAGATTGTGAGCCGCTCAAAGCGGCTATGTGGGGTCGCTGACGCGGCCCCGTCTTCTTGGGCCGCCGTTTCGGCGGCCGCTCATCGCCACAGGTTCAGCTGATCCAACCGTTTATCTTCGTGCTCCTGATTCCGGATGTACTCGCGGATCACCGTCTCATCCCGGCCCACCGTTGACACGAAGTATCCGCGAGCCCAAAAACTCTGCCCGACGAAATTGCGCTTCCGCTCCCCGTAAACCCGGGCCAAGTGAATCGCACTCTTGCCCTTGATGAACCCCACCACCTGCGACACCGCATACTTCGGCGGAATCGACAACATCATGTGCACGTGATCCGACATCAAGTGCCCTTCCTCGACCCGACTCTCCTTCTGCTCGGCCAACCGCCGGAATACCTCCCCGAGG
>JBPCLS010000029.1:0-19778 GCA_051003055.1 Casimicrobiaceae bacterium | reverse complement strand
TTCGGAATCGGGATTGCCTTCGCCGTCTCGACGACGCGATCGATGTCAGCCTGCGTCACTTCCTTTTCCTTGATCGCGACCATTCCGTGCGACGAATAGCACCGGATGTGACTGCCCGCGATTCCCGTATAGACGTCGGTGATCCGGCAGTCCGCCATCAGCTCGGCTTCTTCCAGCACGCGCTGGATCGAGGCCATCGTCGCCTCGATGTTGACGACGACACCTTTCTTGATTCCACGCGAGGGTTGCGTGCCCATACCCACGATGTTCAACGCGCCGTCCGCGGTGATTTCGGCGACGATCGCGACGATCTTCGACGTACCGATGTCGAGTCCGACGACGAGATTCTTGGTATCCTTCACCATGCGCTTCTCCTCGCGGACGCGAGAGATCCCGACAGAGGCTTCCCAATCCGCTGCTGCCCAACCCGCTCGCGGAACCCCGGCACGCGCACGGCGAAGCCGTTGCGATAACGCAGATCGACCTGTTCGACCCGGGTACCCGCGCGCGCCAACGCACCGACCGTCCTGGAATGCGCGGCGACGAATCGGGCGAGCCGTTGTTGCGGCTCCTCCCGGCCCAGTTCGAGGATCAACACGCGCTCCGACGCCGTCGCGCGCAACAGCCAACTGCCGCGCGCAGACAGCCGGACCTCGACCACGTTCATCGCAAGCGGAGCGATCAGCGCTGACCAGGCGCGATACTGCGTTGCAACGTCGGCCGCTCGGCCTGCCGGCCCTGCCAGCAGTGGCAGCTCGTCGTTCCAGTCGGCGCTGAACACCTCGCCGCGCGTATTGACGAGTTCGGAGTCGTTCCAGCGCGCCAGCGGCTCGTGTTCCTCGACGGTCACTTCCAGGTCATGCGGCCACAGTCTGCGCAATCCCACCGTGCGAATCCACGGCACTGCGTGCAGCGCGCGGCGTGCGTGGTCCAGATTCATCGTGAAAAAAGTTCCGCGGAGCTCTTCCCGGATCACGGCTTCGACGTGCGCGGCATTGGCACGATTAAGCGGTCCCGTCATGCGCACGTCGCGAAAAGCGAACACGGGCTGACCGACGAGCCACAGCACGACGGCCAACGCCGAGGCAACGGCGACCACGATGGCCAACGCCGACGCCAGTCTGTTCAACTGCTTGGCGTCATCCCACATGAGCGCCTCGTAGAATCGCAACACACAGCTCGGCAAACGGCATTCCCGCCTCTTTGGCTGCCATCGGCACCAGGCTGTGGCCCGTCATCCCGGGCGATGTATTCACTTCGAGAAAGGAGAAAGTGCCGTCGGCACGGAGCATCAAATCCAGCCGGCCCCAGCCCGCACAGCCGATGACGGCAAAGGCCTGCACCGCCTGCGCGCGGATTTCGGCTTCCTGGGCGTCGGGCAAGCCTGCCGGGCAGAAGTAAAGCGTTTCGTTCGAGAAATATTTGCTGTGGTAGTCGTAGTTTCCGTGCGGCGCCTCGATCCGGATCAGCGGCAGGCACACGCCATTGACGATCGACGCCGTCAATTCGGCGCCGGAGACAAACTCCTCGACCAGAACCAGGTCGTCATGGCGCGCCGCCTCAAAGTAGGCAATCGCCAGCTCGTCACGGTCCACGCTCGCCACTTTCGTAATCCCGATCGTCGAGCCTTCGCGCGCAGGCTTGACGATCAGCGGCAAGCCGAGCTCGGCGACGATGCTCATCCAGTCCGTGTTTGCATCCACGACTCGATAGCGCGGCGTCGGAATGCCGCTTGCGAGCCATACGAGCTTGGTGCGCCACTTGTCCATCGCCAGCGCCGAAGCCATTACGCCACTGCCGGTATAGGGAATCTTGAGCGTCTCGAGCGCCCCTTGAATGGTGCCGTCCTCGCCGACTCCCCCATGCAAAGCGATGAACGCTCGCGCAAAACTTTCGTGTCTCAATTCGCACAAATCGTGCAACGCCGGATCGAACGGATGCGCGTTGATGCCCTTCGCGCGCAGAGCGCCGAGGACGGCGTTGCCCGACATCAGCGAGACTTCGCGTTCCGAAGACGATCCACCCAGAAGCACCGCGACTTTTCCGAACTCGTCTTTCATGCCGTCTCGCCGATGATCCGCACTTCGGGTTCGAGGTTGATTCCGGTCCTCGCGCGCACGGTGGTCCGGACATGCGCGATCAATGACTCGATGTCCGCGGCCTTCGCCTCTCCGCTGGGATTCACGATGAAGTTCGCGTGCTTCTCGGAGACCCGCGCACCACCGATTGCGTACCCTTTAAGTGCGCAGGCCTCGATCAGACGCGCGGCGTGATCGCCTTGCGGATTGCGGAACACGCTGCCCGCATTCGGCAGGTTCAATGGCTGGGAAGCACTGCGCCGCGCCAGCAGTTCTTTGATGCGCGTTCTTGCCGCCGCACTCTCACCCGCGGGAAAGCGAAACCGCGCGGCTAAGAAAATCTCGTTGCCGGCCGAGTGGTCATGGCGTGCGACGGTCCGATACCCGATCTCAAAGGCGTCCGCTCCACGCGTGAGCCCATGCCCGTCGCGCGTCAAGACATCGACGTCGGCGACAAATCGCCACGTCTCGCCGCCGTAGCATCCAGCATTCATCGCCAAGGCGCCGCCGATCGTGCCGGGAATTCCGGTGAGAAACTCGGCGTCGCGCAAACCCTCTGCGGCGGCGAAGCGTGCAACCTTGGGGCTGGAAACACCCGCCTGCGCATACAAGAGACCGTCGCGCATTTCCAAGGTGGCAAGCGCAGCGTGCAGCAACACGACGGTGCCGCGTATGCCGCCGTCGCGCACCAGGACGTTGCTGCCGAGGCCGAGCACGGTCAGCGGTTCGCTGGCGGGCAACTGCGCGACGAACGCGGCGAGATCGTCGCTATCGGCCGGGACGTACGCTCTATCCGCCGTTCCTCCGGCGCGCCAACTCGTGTGCCTTGCCAGCGGTGCGTTGCGCGTGAGCGTCCCGCGCATGCCATTGAACTGCTCCGGTTCGCGCATCATCATGTCAGCCGCCCCGGCACGCTGCCGATCGACCCGGCGCCCATCGTCAGCACGACATCGCCGTCCTTGACGAGCGTGCGAATCATCGCCGGCATATCGGCGATGTCTTCGACAAACACCGGTTCGACCTTGCCGGTCACGCGCAACGCTCGCGCCAACGCGCGGCCGTCCGCCGCTACGATCGCCGGCTCGCCGGCGGGGTAGACGTCGGCCAGAATCAGCGCATCGACAGTGGAGAGGACCCGAACGAAGTCCTCGAACAGGTCGCGCGTGCGGGTGTAGCGATGCGGTTGAAACGCCAGCACGAGCCGCCGTCCCGGATAGCTGGCGCGCGCGGCGGCCAAGGTGACCGACATCTCGGCCGGGTGGTGGCCGTAATCATCGATCAGCGTGAACGCCCCACCGTGCGTCAGCGCAATCTCGCCGTGGTGCTCGAAGCGCCGGTCCACGCCCTTGAATTCGGTCAGGGCTCTGGCAATCGCAGGATCGGTCACTCCGACCTCACGCCCCACGGCGATCGCGGCCAGCGCGTTTTGAACGTTGTGCACACCTGCCAGAGCAAGCTCCACCGGCAGGTCGGGGGCGCCTTTAGTCCTGGCCACGAAGCGCATCCGGCCGGCGACGGTGACAACGTCCAATCCCCGAACGTCTGCGTCGTCAGAGAGGCCATACGTTACGCGGGGCTTGGTGACGTCAGGCACAATCGAGCGGACATGCGGGTCATCGATGCACATCACGGCGACGCCGTAGAACGGCAGGCGCTGCAGGAAGTCGGCGAACGCGCGCTTCAGCTTCGTGAAGTCGTACGCGTACGTCTCCATGTGATCGGCGTCGATGTTGGTGACGACCGCGAGCACCGGCGACAACGACAAGAAGGATGCGTCCGACTCGTCCGCCTCGGCGACGAGAAAGTCGCCTTTGCCGAGACGCGCGTTCGCATCGGCGGAAAGCAATCGCCCGCCGATGACGAAGGTCGGATCCAACCCTCCCTCGGCCAGGACCGAAGCGATGAGACTGGTCGTCGTCGTCTTGCCGTGCGTCCCGGCGACCGCGATGCCCTGCTTCAAGCGCATCAGCTCCGCCAGCATCAGCGCGCGCGGGACAACGGGTATGCCGCGTTCGCGTGCCGCGACGATTTCGGTGTTGTCGCCGGCCACTGCGGTGGAGACGACGACGGCGTCCGCGCCAGCGACATGCTCCGCCGAATGCCCGATCGCAATCTTGACTCCCAGCCGGGCAAGCCGCTGCGTCGCGGCGTTGGCCGCGACATCGGATCCCGATACGTGATAGCCCTGCGTGACGAGCACTTCGGCGATGCCGCTCATGCCGGCACCGCCGATGCCCACAAAGTGAATGCGCTTGACCTTGTGTTTCATCGGCGGGCCCAGTCAAGACAGATCTCCGCAACGCGATCGGCGGCGTCGCGCTTGCCTAGCCCGTACGCGGCGGTCGCCATTGCGCGAGCGCGTGGACGATCGATGGCCGTGAGCAACGCCGCCAAGTGCTGCGGCGTGAGTGCCTGCTGCGACTCTTGCAATGCCGCACCCGCGTCGACCAGGAATTGCGCGTTGGCGCTTTGCTCATCCGCAATCGCACCCGGCAGCGGCACGACGATCGCGCCCAAGCCGCAGGCGGCAAGTTCCGCGACCGTCAATGCACCCCCGCGGCAAATCACCAAATCGGCCCATGCGTAGCGCGCGGCCATATCGTCGATGAAGGCAACACATTCGGCGTCGACACGATGCCGTGCGTAGGTTTCGCGCAAGGTTGCAACGTGGCGTTCACCGGCTTGATGCACAACCGCGGGGCGCTCATCCGGCGGCAGCGTCGCGAGCGCGGCCGGAACGCGCTCGTTCAATGCCTGCGCACCCAAGCTGCCGCCGACGACTAAAAGACGCAGTGCCCCCTCGCGTCCGGCGAAGCGCAGCGATGGTTCCGGCAACGCACAGATCGCGTCGCGCAGCGGATTGCCCACCCACTCGACTCGTGCCGCGTGCGCGCCTTTCATCGCCTGCGGGAAACCCAGCAGAATCCGGTCAGCACCGTAGGCGAGGACGCGATTGGCGAGACCCGCCACCGCGTTCGCATCGTGGACGATGAGCGCCTTGCCCGTGGCCACGCTCATAAGCCCGCCTGGAAATGACGCGAAGCCCCCCAGTCCCAGCACGACGTCCGGCGCGCGCCGGCGCAGAATTTTCCACGCATCGATGCACGCGGCAAGCAAGACGAGCGGGCCGAACACCAAGGTTGCGAGGCCCTTGCCACGCACGCCGCGAAACGACAACGCCTCGAAGTCGACGCCATGCTGCGGCACGAGCCGCGCCTCCATGCCTTCGCGCGTTCCCAACCAGAACACGCGCGAGCCGCGCGCTTTGAGCCTCGCGGCAACAGCCAGTCCGGGAAACACGTGCCCACCCGTGCCTCCGGTCGTGATCATGACCGTCGCGGCGGAGCTCATACAGGAAACCCGCGTAGCATCCGCCGGTTTTCATAATCGATCCGCAACAGGATCGCGACGGCAATGCAGTTCGCGGCGATGCCGCTCCCGCCAAACGACAAGAGCGGCAACGTCAGGCCCTTGGTCGGCAGCACACCCAGGTTGACGCCGATATTGATGAATGCCTGGACCCCGAGCCATGCGCCGATGCCCTGCGCAACCAGCGCTGGAAACGGGCGCGTCAGACGCACCGCCTGCATGCCAATCGCATACGCTCGATAGAGTAACCAGAGGAAGAGCGCGATGACGACCGCAACCCCGGCGAAACCCAATTCTTCGCCGACGACGGCCAGCAGGAAATCGGTATGCGCTTCCGGCAGGAACAAGAGTTTTTCGACACTCGAGCCCAAACCGACGCCGAACCATTCGCCGCGACCGAACGCGATCAGCGAATGCGTCAATTGGTAGCCCTTGCCGAGCGGATCGGACCAGGGATCGAGAAATGCGGTCAAGCGCTGCAGCCGATAGGGCGCGGCAACGAGAATCGCCCCCAACGCCATCGGCAGCAGCAGCGCGAGCCCCAGGAACAAACGCCAATCGAGCCCGCCCAGGAACAGGATGGCGAAGGCGATCGCGACGATGACGGCGAACGCGCCGAAGTCGGGCTCGAGCAGCAGCAGCGCGGAGATCGCGACCATCACCGCGAACAACGGGAGGAACCCCCGCAGCAGCGTTTGCTTGAGCGGCTGCTCGGCGTGCAGCAACGGCGCGCGCCGCACCGCGTAGCTTGCGGCGTAGAGGATTACCGCGAGCTTCATGAATTCGGACGGCTGGACGTTGATGACAAAAAGCGACAGCCAGCGCCTCGAGCCGTTGACCGTGCGGCCGATTCCCGGAACGAGCACCAGCACGAGCAGAAGCGCTCCGCCGATGAAAATCCAGGGCGCGAGCCGCTGCCAGACCTTCATCGGGATCTGGAAGACGATCATCGCCGCGCCAATTCCGACGGCGACGGACAGTGCGTGGCGCAGGAGGAAATACCAGGCGCGATGGCCGGTTTGCGCGGACGCTTCCGCCATCACGATCGACGCCGAGTAGACCATGACGACTCCGAAAGCCAGCAACAACAGCGCTGTCCACGCGAGCGAGGCGTCGTAGAGCGGCATGGTGCGCTTATGACGCCGCGTCAACGGTGCAGCCGTCGTCGCGCCAAAAGCCAGGGTCGCGGAAAGGCGCTTACGCATGCGTCGATTCCTGAACCAAGCGCCGCGCCAACGGTGCGGCCGCCGTCGCGCCAAAGGCCAGCGTCGCGGAGAGGCGCTTACGCATGCGCCGGTTCCGCAATGAAGCGCCGCACCAGCGACCGAAAGCGTTCCCCGCGCTCGATATAGTTGCGGAACTGATCGAGGCTCGCGCACGCTGGAGAAAGCAGGACGGCGTCACCGGGCTGCGCGAGCACCAGCGCGCGGGCAACGGCAGCCTCTAGCGTTCCATTCAATTCAACGGGAGTCCGCGTACCTTCGAGCGCGTGCGCAATTTGCGGCGCATCGCGGCCGATCAACAGGACGGCACGGCAATTCGCATCGACGGCAGAGCGGAGCGCGCGGAAGTCCTGGCCTTTGCCGTCGCCACCGGCGATCAACACGGCGGGCCTGCCGATACCGAAGAGCGCCGCTTGAGTCGCGGCGATCGTCGTTGCCTTGGAATCGTTGATGAACAGAACGTCCCGCACAACGGCGATCTCTTCCATCCGGTGCGGCAATCCGGCGAATGTTCGCAGCGCGTCGACAAGGCGCCGGTCGACTCTCGCGACCGTCGAGGCCAGAGCCAAAGCGGCAAGGACGTTCAATGCATTATGGCGGCCCGCGAGCTTGAGCGCCGTCGCGGGCAACAAGAGCTCGCCGCCGCGCGCGAGCCAGCTCGCTCCGTCCAATTCGACCAACCCCCACTCGCCTTCAGCTGTAGGGACGCCAGCGCCGAACGATTCGACGGTCCGCCCGCCAGTGCGCATCGCCCACGCCAGCGCGTCGTCGCGATTGAGGATCTGGACAACGCTTCCGGTGAAGATGCGCGCTTTGGCCGCTGCGTACGCGGCAAGATCGGCGTAGCGGTCAAGGTGGTTCTCGGTGACGTTCAACACAGCCGCCGCCGCCGGGCGCAGCGAGGCCGTCGTCTCCAGTTGAAAACTTGACAGCTCCAGGATGAAGACGTCGGGCCAAGGACGTGCACCAACGTCTTCCTCGTAGACCGTGATCACGTCGAGGGCGGCTTCGCCAATGTTCCCGGCAACGGCAGTGCTAAGACCTGCCGCACGGCATAGCGCATCGGTGAGCGATGTCACCGTCGTCTTGCCGTTGGAGCCGGTGATCGCGAGCACCTTCTGTCCGGGCGGCAGTGCGCGCGCGAAGAGTTCGACGTCTCCCAATAGCTCAACACCGCGACCCACCGCGGCGGCAATCGCCGGGTGGTCAGCCGCCACACCCGGACTGATCGCGATCGTGTCGGCATCGGCGAACAAATAGTCGGTGAACGTGCCGGTGACGAGTTCCACGCCGGGAAGCGTTTCGGCAAGCTTTACGGCAAAAGGCGGCGTCAGTTGGCTGTCGGCGACCCGGACGCGCGCACCGCGCCGCGCGAGATAACGGACCAGCGAGAACCCAGTCACTCCGAGCCCCAGTACGACGACGTTGCGCCCGCCGTAGTTCATCTTCAAGTTCATCTTCAGCGCAGCTTGAGCGACGAGAGGCCAACGAGAACAAGCAGCATCGTCACGATCCAGAAACGCACGACGACCTGATTTTCCTTCCACCCTTTGAGCTCGTAGTGGTGGTGGATCGGCGCCATCCGGAACACGCGCTTGCCGCGCATCTTGAATGACGCGACCTGGATCATCACCGACAGCGTCTCGACGACGAACACGCCGCCCATGATGAACAGCACGATCTCCTGCCGCGCGACGATCGCGACCGTACCGAGCGCGCCGCCCAGCGCCAGCGCGCCGACGTCGCCCATGAACACATCCGCCGGGTACGCGTTGAACCAGAGGAACCCCAATCCCGCGCCGGCGATCGCACCACAAATCACCGCGACTTCACTGGCGCCGGGGATGAGCGGGAAGCCCAGGTAGCGAGCGAATACCGCATGCCCGGCGACGTAAACAAAAATTCCCAGCGCTCCCCCGACCATGACGGTCGGCATGATGGCGAGACCATCGAGGCCGTCGGTCAGATTCACGGCGTTGCTGGTGCCGACGATTACGCAGAACGTGAGCGCGATGAAGCCCCACACGCCGAGTGGATACGACACGGACTTGAAAAACGGCACGATCAAGTCCGCCTTGGGCGACAGATCGACGTGAAAACCACTTTCCACCCATGCCGACAGCAGCCGCATGAACTGGGTGTTGTCGGGGGCGGAAATCGAGAACGCGAGATAGACTGCCGCCACGATTCCGATCACCGATTGCCAGAAGAGCTTCACCCGCACGGTGAGCCCTTTCGGATTCCGATGGACTACTTTGCGCCAATCATCGATCCAGCCGACGGTGCCGAAGCCCAAGGTGACGAGCAGTACGACCCAGACGAAGCGATTGGTCAGATTTCCCCATAGCAGCGTCGTGATCGCGATGGAAACGAGAATCAGCGCGCCTCCCATCGTCGGCGTTCCCGCCTTGACGAGGTGTGTCTGCGGACCATCGTTGCGGATCGACTGCCCGATCTTCATCCGCGTCAGCCAGTTGATCATTCGCGGTCCGATGACAAACGAGATGACGAGCGCCGTCATCGTCGCCAGCACGGCGCGCAAGGTGATGTAGCCGAATACGTTGAAGGCGCGCACGTACTGTTCGAGCCATTCGGACAGCAGCAGCAGCATCAGTGCGCCCTCTCGTTCGCATCGCCGGACAGCTTGGCGGCAACGCGCTCCATCCGCATGAACCGCGAACCCTTGACGAGCACGGTGACGCCAGGCTGCAGGAGCGGGAGCAGCTGGTCGGTCAGCTCCTCGGCGGTCGCGAAGTGCCGAGCGCCGGTCCCGAACGAGTCAACGGCGTCGAACGCGAACTCGCCCAAACCGAACAGCGCGTCGATGCCGGCGACCTGCGCGTAGGCGCCGATCTCGCGATGGAATGCACGGCCCTCGTCGCCGACTTCGCCCATGTCGCCCAATACCAGCCACCTCTTGCCGGGGACAGCGGCGAGCACGTCGACCGCCGCGCGCACCGAATCGGGATTCGCGTTGTACGTGTCATCGAAGACGAGCGCACCCGAAGGAGAATGCCGCGCAACCAAGCGGCCGGCGACCGCGCGAAAGCGCTCGAGCCCGGCGCTTACCGTGGCCAGACTTGCACCCATCGCGAGCGCCGCGGCTGTTGCTGCGAGCGCGTTACTGATCGTATGGCGACCCGGTACCGCCAGCGCGACGCGTGCCTGACCCAGCATTGTGGCAAGTTCAACATCGCTGCCGTCGGGACGCAGCGTAAAACGTGCCGTTACGTCGGCGGATGCTTTGAAGCCGAACGACGTCGTCGGCGCGCGTACCGAACGCGCGGCTTCGCGCCAGACGTTTGCGTGCGCGTCGTCGGCGTTGATGACAGCGATCCCGCCCGGGGCGAGCTCGAGAATCGCGTCAGCGTGCTCGGCGGCCACTTCCGCGACGCCGCGGAGAAACTCCTGGTGCTCGCGTTGCGCATTGTTGATCAGGACGAGCGTCGGCCGCGACACGGCGGCGAGTTCACGCGTCTCACCGCGATGATTGATACCGAGCTCGATCACCGCCGCGCGATGCGGCGCGCGCAGCAGTAGCAATGTGAGCGGCAAGCCGATCGCGTTGTTGTAATTACCTTGCGTGGCGAGCACCGCGGCGTCGGTAAAATGTTCGCGCAGGATCGAAGCCAGCATCTCCTTGACTGTTGTCTTGCCGTTACTGCCGACGACGAGCGCCAGCGGCAGCGCGAACTGCCTGCGCCAGTACGCGGCCAGCCGGCCGAGTGCGGCCAGCGGATCGGCCACCGCGACCAACGGCCCCGATAGTCCCTCGATGCGCGCGGATGCCACGAGCGCCGCGGCCGCACCCTGCGCGAAGGCGTCGGCGACAAACGCGTGCCCGTCGAAGCGTTCGCCGCTAAGCGCGACGAAGAGATCGCCGGGATCAAGCGCACGGCTATCGGTGGCGACACGCGTGAAGTGCACGTTGCCGCCGAGCAGGCGGCCGTCGACGGCGCGCGCAGCGGTCATCGTGTCCATCATCTGCTGCTCCACGCTTTGATCGCTCCCGCCACTTCCCGTGCATCCGAGAACGGCAGACGAACACCTGCGCATTCCTGGTAAGTCTCGTGGCCCTTGCCCGCGACCAGCACCACGTCGCCCGGCGCTGCGTCGGCGATCGCCTGCGCGATCGCTTGCCGCCGGTCAAGCTCGATCACCCAGCGGCGATTGCCTTGCTCGCGGACCGCGTGCGCGATCGCGTTCGCGATGGCGCCGGGGTCCTCAAAGCGCGGGTTATCGCTGGTCACGACGACGCGATTGGCGAGCTTTGCCGCCACGTTTCCCATCTCCGCCCGCTTGCCCGGATCGCGGTCACCGCCGCAGCCAAACACGCATACCAGCTCCCTGCCGGCGGCAACGGCGGGCCGCAAGGCGCGCAGCGCTTGTTCGAGCGCGTCCGGCGTATGCGCGTAATCGACCACGACCAGCGGCTTGCCGTCCCCTCCGAATCGCTGCATGCGCCCGGCCGGCGCCTGCACCTGCGCGAGCGCCGCAAGCGCTGCGTCGAACGGGACATCGCTCGCAAGCAGCACCGCGAGCGCACCCAAGAGATTGCTCGCGTTGAACGCGCCGGCGACGGGCGCTTCGAGCCGGCCGTTGCCCCACGGCGTCGCAACGGCGAACGAAACACCACCCTCCGACAACGCGAGTCCCGACGCAGCGACACCGGCGTTGGCGAAGCCGTAAGAGACAACGTGCTGGCGGCGGGACCGCGCAGCATCGATCAAGCTCTGGCCAAACGAATCGTCGGCGTTGATGACCGCGGTGCGCAACCCCGGCCACGTGAAGAGCTTGGCTTTCGCCTGGCCATACGCCGCCATCGTCCCGTGATAATCAAGGTGGTCCCGCGACAGGTTGGTAAACAGCGCGACGTCGAATTTCGCGCCGTTGAGCCGGCCTTGCGCCAGTCCGTGCGACGACACTTCGATAACCGCGGCGGAAGCCCCTGCCGCATTGAATTGCGCGAGCAGCTCGTGCAAAACCGCGGCATCCGGCGTTGTGTACGCAGCCGGACCCAGATGGCCGACCAGGCCGTTGCCGAGCGTTCCCAGCACGGCGGCGCGGCGACCGCAGGTGTCAAGCGCTTGCGCGATCCAGTGCGCGCACGAGGTCTTGCCGTTGGTACCGGTGACGCCGACGATCCACAAGCGCTGCGACGGACTGCCGTAAATGAAATCGGCGATCGCGCCGAGTCGCGCTTGCAGGCCCAAAACCGAAGCGTTCTTGACCTGCCAGCCCTCGTTCCAGTTGAATCCGTCGGCGTCCCACAACACGGCGGCAGCGCCGCGCGCAATCGCATCCGCAACGTACGCGCGCCCGTCCGCTTGCGTTCCGCGATACGCGGCAAATGCCACGCCCGGTTCGACGCGCCGGCTATCGCTGGTAATACGGCGCGGATATGCGCCGAGCTTCGCCAGCAGCACAGGCACATCGAGCGGAGCGTTCGCCAAGGCATTCATTGTGCTCACCGTCTCTTACGTCTCTTACGTCTCTTCGCGAATCTCAGCGCCGTCGGGTGGCAAAATCACGTTGTCCACCGGCGCGTCGGTGGGTACCGCCAACATCCGCAGCGCCGAGCCAACTACGTTGGAAAACGCCGGAGCGGCGACAACCCCGCCGTAATGCTGGCCCGCGGAAGGCTCGTCGATCATCACTGCCACGATGAGACGTGGATTCGAAGCCGGGGCGAAGCCGACGAACGAAGAGACGTACTTGTTGGTGTAGCCGCGTCCTTCGAGCTTGTGCGCTGTGCCGGTCTTGCCGGCGACGCGATATCCGATGACCTGCGCCTTAGGCGCCGTTCCTCCGGGCAGTGTTGCGAGCTCCAGCATCCGGCGCACTGCCTGCGCCGTCATCGGTGTCAGCACCGGGAGGCCCGCGACCGGCCCTTGCGTCTTGAAGAGCGTCGCGGGCTTTAATTCCCCGTCGGTCGCAAAGATCGTGTAGGCACGCGCGAGCTGGACCAAATTAAGCGAAATGCCGTGACCGAACGCCATCGTCGCCTGCTCGATCGGGCGCCAGCTCTTGGCAGGGCGTAACCGTCCGGCCACTTCGCCGGGAAAACCTGTTTTCGGCGGTGAGCCGAAACCCGCTTCGGAAAACATCCGCCATAACCGGTCGGGGGGCAGCGTGAGCGCAATCTTGGCCGCGCCGACATTCGACGATTTTTGCAGCACCTGCTCGACGGTGAGCGCACCATTCGGATGGGCATCGTGAATGGTTGCGGCGCCGATCTTGAATGTTCCCGGCGCCGTTTGAATCACCGTATCGGGACGGATGCGGCCTGCTTCCAGTGCGGCGGCAACCGTGAACGGCTTCAAGGTCGAACCCGGCTCGAACACGTCGGTCAATGCGCGGTTGCGCATCTTGTCACGCGCCACCTTGTCGCGCCGATTGGGGTTGTATGTGGGCCAATTGGCAAGCGCCAAAATCTCACCGGTTTTCACATCGAGAATGACGAGCCCGCCCGCTTTGGCTTTGTGCGCTTCGACCACCGCCTTCAATTCGCGAAACGCCAGGTACTGCAGGCGCGTGTCGAGTGACAGCGCGAGATCACGGCCGGCTTGCGGCGCGCGAATCGCGGCGACGTCCTCGACCGCCTCGTTACGGCGGTTGATGAGCACGCGACGGCTCCCGGGAACTCCCGCAAGCCACGTCTGCTGCGCCAACTCGATCCCTTCCTGACCCGCGTCACGGTCGCCGGTGAAACCGACAATGTGCGCGGTGACCTCACCCCCAGGATAGAAGCGCCGGTATTCCTGCTGTTCGTGCAAGCCGGGAATCCGTAACGCCATTGCCCGATACGCCGTCTCCGGCGGAATCTGCCTCGCGACGAAGGCGAAATCGTCGTTCGCATCGAGCGTCGCCTGGATCTTCTGTGGTGTCGTTTCCAAAACGCGTGCGAGTTCGCGCAATTGGCTTGGCGACGCTTCGAATCCGCCGGGAAACGCCCACAGCGACTTGACCGGCGTAGACAGCGCGAGAGCTTCGCCGGCACGATCGACGATGCGCCCGCGGTGCGCCGGAACGGGGAGCTCGCGCGAGTACCGCGCCGATCCTTGTTCCTGCAAAAATTTGGTGTCGACCCCCTGCAAGTAGAGCGCGCGTCCCAGCAATGTCACGAATAACACGGCGAGGCCGCCGAATAGCAGCGGCGCGCGCAAGCGTGACAACGCGATCGGCGCGTTGCGCGTTGGCCGTATTGGCCGTGTTGGCCAAAACGCGGCGCCGCGCGCTGGCCTAATCACCGCGACGGTCATGGGGCAGCCCCTACGGTCATTGGCACCGCGATGATTTCGATGCGTGCGGGTGTCGGCAGCCGCATCCCACGCTCTTCGCGCGCGATCTTCTCGACGCGCGCCGGCATCCCCCAGGTCGCCTGTTCCAACTGCAATTGCCCAAACTCTGTCTCGTAGGTTCGCGCGGTGGTCTGCTCGCGTTGCAGCTCGACGAAGAGCCGCCGTGCCTGGTTGCGTGACGTCACCAGCGACAGCGCGCAAATGACGAGAAGGGCAAGCAACGCGACGTTCAGTCTGGTCATGCGGCGTCCAGATAGCCGCGCGGCCAGTGCGCCGGCAACGGATACTCGGTGCGCTCGGCGACGCGCAAGCTGGCGCTGCGCGATCGCGAATTGCGTGCGATCTCAGCCGGCGACGGGTGGCGCGCGCGTCCGATAAGCGTGAGCGGGGTTCCCGGCAAGGCGGATGCGCGGATTGCGAGTCGCGCAACGGCGGAATCGCCGGCGTACGGTTGCGCCGCGCGCACGAAAAATCGTTTTACGATCCGGTCTTCCAGCGAATGGAAACTAATGACCGCGAAGCGCCCGCCAGTGGCCAGCGATGCAACCACGCGCGGCAGCGTTTCTCTCACTTCGATCAGCTCCTGATTCACGAAAATGCGCAAAGCCTGGAACGTCCGCGTCGCCGGGTCCTGACGCCAGTCGCCACGCGTCCGCGCGCCGGCGGCCGCGGCCACGATCTTTGCCAGCTGCCGCGTCCGGACGATGGGTGCGCGCGTGCGAGCCGCAACAATCGCTCGCGCAATCGTTTGCGCATAACGCTCTTCCCCATAGTCGCGAATGACTTCCGTCAACTCGTCCATGCTCGCTCGGCTTAAAAAATCGGCAACCGATTCGCCGCGCGTCGGATCCATCCGCATGTCGAGCGGTCCATCCTGGCGAAAAGAAAAGCCGCGCTCACCATCGTCGATCTGCGGCGAGGAGATTCCGAGATCGAGCAGAACGCCGTCGACCTTGTCCAGCACGAGCTCGGCGAGTACGTCGGGCAGTTGCGAAAACCAGGCGCGGCGGAAGACGAAGCGGGCATCTGCGTGAGCAAGCTTTTCCGCGGCGTGTTGTGCCGCCGGGTCGCGATCGATACCGACGAGACGACCGCGCGCGGATAGCGCTGCCAGGATTGCCTGCGCGTGGCCGCCGCGGCCGAACGTGGCGTCGACATAGATACCGTCAGGCTTGATCGCCAGCGCCGCCACGGCTTCTTCGAGCAGGACGGGGAGATGAACTCCATCGTTCAACGCGGTTGCTACAGCGAGAAGCCGGCAAGTTCCGACGGCAGGCCGCCTAGAGGAAAAGCGATCGCCTGCGCGGTTTGCGCCTGCCATTTAGCCTCGTCCCATAACTCGAATTTGTGGCCTTGACCGACCAGTACGATCTGCCGGTCGAGATTTGCGTAGCGGCGCAACGCCGGCGGGACGAGAATGCGGCCCGCGGAGTCCAGCTCCACCTCGTCGGCGTGCCCGACAAGCAAGCGCTGCAGTCCGCGAATCTGTTCGTTGAACGAAGAGAACTTCATGAGTTCCGCTTCGATCGGCTCCCATGCGGACAGCGGGTAGAGCAGCAGGCAACGACTAAGATCAGCGGTGATGACCAGACGGCCACCGCGACCTTTGATGAGCGCGTCACGGTGCTTCGCCGGAATCGCAAACCGGCCCTTGGCATCGAGGGCCAATTGCGTCACGCCGCGAAACGACGGTGGCGCCTTGTCTGCAGGGTGACCGGTCGCACTACGAGCAGTGCCGTCGGGTGTTGCCTTCGCTGCCACCTACGCCCCCTTTAGTCGCCCGTTCTGCCCGTAGCGCCAAGCAACCTGGCAATCACCCAACACCCACTTTAACCCACTTTTTACCACTAAATGGGACTATAGCGGCCATTTGTGGCGCGGGTCAATACTTTTCCGTATTCTGAACAACGACTTAGCATCGAAATTACAACAAAACTGTTTTACCCGTATAAAGAGAGACTTAGCACTCAAACCGCATGTAGTTGCGCAGATGTTTGAGTCCGATCGAACGAATGTTCTATCGGACTGGTTTTTAGCGCACCAAAGAGCAGAGAGCGACGCGTCCCTCGCTGCGTCGCGGTCGCGGCCGGGAATCGCAGACGTTCATGCCATTAGCATGCGCGGGTCCTGGTCGGTTACAATCCCGTCGAAGTCCAATCGTGACATTCGCTACCACGCTCAACGGGAGTCGACATGGCTACGCTCGCGCACGACCGTTTGCTTCGCGTCGTTCCCGCGCTGCTCGCCGTAATCGCACTCGGCGGGTGCGCCACGGGGATCGATAGTTCCGGGCAACGCTTCTTTTTGCCGTGGTCGGCGAACCAGCCGCGACATCCTGAATGGAACTTAAACTTTCCACGGGAGTCTTTGCGACTTCCCGTCTCGCCGCGACCCGATCCATTGCCCGAGCGCAAGCGGTACGACGATCAGCCGGATTTGTCGCCATACGCCCATGTCCCATCCACGCTGCCGGCGGCGAGCGCCACTCAAGGCAGCGCTAAATGTGTTTCTCAATGCAATTCTTCCCTTGAAACCGCGATTGCGGCTGCTCGCATTGATGCTCGCGACAGCCGCAGCGTCGTGCGCCGCTAGCGCACAACTCGCAGCGCCCCTCGTCGCGGGCACCGAGTCAGGTCGCTCCGCCACCGACGCGATCCGCTACCGGGTCCGCGTCGACGCGCCTTCCGCCATTGCAGAGGCGATTGCCTCTGCCGTCGATCTCATCCGGTGGCAGGACTTCCCGGACATGACCGAGGACCTGCTGGATCGTCTCGCGCGGCTTGCGGTGACGCAGGCGCGCGAAGCGGCCGCCACGCAAGGTTATTTTTCCGCCGACGTCGAGGTCACCGTCGAGCGCACCAGCGACCTGGTGCTGATTACGTTAAGCGTCGAGCCGAACGAGCCGACGCGTATCGGGGACGTGCAACTCACCGTCACGGGACCGGCGGCGGACGACGTATCCGCCGGGACCGCCGCGATTGCCAGAATGCGCAGCGAGTGGCGCCTGCCTCGCGGCGATGTATTCCGTCAATCCGCATGGGATGAAGCGAAGGAGAACGCGCTCGCGACGTTGGCGGCAAGTCCGTACGCAGCCGCGAAAATCATAGCGAGCGAAGCCCGGATCGACCCCGCCGCGCACAGTGCCGCGCTATCGGTCGAAATCGAAAGCGGGCCGCCGTTTCGTTTTGGACGAATCGACGTGCTGGGACTTGCGCGTTACACACCCGGGCTCGTCCGCGATTTCAGCCCGATTCACCCGGGTGAGCGGTATGACCAGCAGGCGCTCGATGATTATGTGCGACGCCTGCTCGCCTCCGGGTATTTTGCGAGCGCGCAGGCCGCGATCGAGCCCGATCCCGCACGCGCGGACGATGCAACCGTCACGATAAACGTCATCGAGGCGCCCTCCAGGCGGCTCGAGCTCGGCGCAGGGTATTCGACCGATACACGTTATCGTGCGAGCGCCAGCTACAGCGATGTCAATATCGACGACCGCGGCTTGCAGCTGCACGCCGACGCGCGAATCGAGAGCAAGGTGCAATCGGCGCAATTGCGTTTCGTGCGGCCCCCTGCGCCCGGCGGCTGGATCGATACGTTCGCCTCGAGCCTGGCGCGCACCGACATCGAGAATCTGGTCGAGCGCACTGCGTCGGTCACGGCGCGGCGGCGCAGCCTCAACGAACGCTCGACTCCCGCGTTTGGCGCGGGCTTCCACGCCAGCGAAGAAGCTCCGGAAGGCGCCTCGCGCGATCGCGCACACGCTTTTTTTGTCGACGGCGAGTACACCTGGCGGCGTGTCGACGACCTGCTCGCGCCAACACGCGGTGTCATGGCAAACGCCCAGGCCGGTGTGGGCATTCCCGGCGTATCCTCGCGAGGATTCCTGCGTTTCATCGGCCGCACCGCGGCATGGTGGCCGCTGGGACGCGAGACCCAGTTGAAGGTGCGCGCCGACGTCGGGGCGGTCATCGCCGACGCACGCGACGGAATCCCCTCCAACTTTCTGTTCCGCACCGGCGGCGATACGACGGTGCGTGGCTACGCGTTCGAAAGTCTGGGCGTTCAGCGCGGGACGGCGGTCATCGGCGGGCGCTACTACGCAGTGGGCAGCGCGGAAGTCACGCAGTGGGTGAACGAAAGCATAGGAATCGCCGCGTTCGTCGATGCCGGCAATGCCACCGACTCGCTCGCGCGCTTCTCTCCGGCCGTTGGTTACGGCGCCGGGTTGCGGCTCAAGACCCCCATCGGACCGTTCCGCTTCGACGTCGCGTATGGAGAGGAAACCGAAGAAGTGCGCATCCACTTTTCGGTGGGACTCTCGTTTTGACTTAAGCGATGAACGAACCGGCACAAGAGTTCGACCACAGCGCGGGGAAGTCTCGAATGCGCCGCAGCGTGCGGGTGCTGGCGTGGACGTTGGCGGGACTCGCGTTGATCATCGCGCTGGGCGCCGCATTTCTGGCGACGGACACGGCGTTGCAGATGCTCATCCGGCGGGCGGTCGCGGGCAGTGAAGGACGTCTCGACATTGTTGGCGCTAAAGGGTCGCTGTTGTCGACGGTGCGCATCGCGCGCCTTGCGTGGCGGGGCGACACCATGGCAATCGACGCGGAACAACTGGCCGTGACCTGGACGCCCGCTGACCTCTTGTCGCGTCGCTTGAGCGTGAATGGGGTGGAAGCAAAGCGCGTCGCGCTCACCTTGCGTGACTCCGACGAAACCACACCGCCTGGCAACCTCGCGCTGCCCTTCGAAGTCAACCTCGAGCACGTCGGCGTGGAACGGCTCGAATGGCGCGCCGGCGCAAAAAACGGCGTCATCACCGGAATCGCGTTCGGTTACACCGGAGGCGCGCACGCGCACCGCCTGTCGGGGCTGCGCCTCGTTACCGACGCCGGAACGCTCGCGGGCGATGCAACCTTGGGTGCGCAGCCGCCGTACGCCGTGCGCGGCGCATTGACTTTCAACGGTGCAGGAAATTACCGCGACGCGCGCGCGGACGCGAGTTTTTCCGGCACGCTCGACTCGTTGTTGCTCGAAGCGAAGGCAACAATGCGCGAGGCGCACGTCGACGCGCGTATAGCGTTAGCGCCCATAGCGAGCGTTCCGATCGTATCGGGCCACATCGACGCGCGCGACGTCGATCTGGCGCGGTTCGCAACAGACCTACCCGCGACCAAACTCACCGTCAAGCTCGATGCAAAGCCCGCCGGCGACGGCTTTGCCGGTACGCTCGTCGCGCGCAACACCGATGTCGGGCCGATCGACGCCGGCAAAGTGCCGGTCGCCGCGCTCTCGTCACATTTTGCGTGGAACGGCCGCGAGGTGCGCCTCGATAACCTTGTTGCCGAGTTGGCGGATGGTGGCCGCGCCACGGGAAGAGTCGTGCTCCCGCTCGATACCGCGGCGAGCGCGTGGCAGCTCGCCGTCGCCAATCTCGATCTACACCGTCTGCATACGGCGTTGATCGCAACCAATCTGGCCGGCACGCTCACCGCCGAAGTGACGCAGGAAAAACAGCGCGTGCGCGCTGATCTCGCGCAGGCGGGCATGACGCTCGCGTTCACCGCCACCGCAGCGAAAGGCCAAGTCGAGGTCGAGCGCTTTCGCGGACACGCCGGCGATGGTGAAATCACCGGCCGCGGGCGCATCGCGCTGACCGGCAAACGCGATTTCGCCGTGAGTGCGCAAACCAAGCGCTTCGACCCGTCGCGTTTCGGCGATTTTCCCAAGGCAGCGCTGAACGGCACGGTCGAGGCGCACGGCACGCTCGTTCCGATGTGGAATGTCGCGGCCGACGTGACGCT
>JBPCLS010000028.1:0-5707 GCA_051003055.1 Casimicrobiaceae bacterium | reverse complement strand
GTGCCGACCAGGTTCTGCGTGTTGTACGCGATTTGCATGATGCCGACGCCAAGCTCCTTGAAGAGCTCGAGATAGCCGAGCTGGTCCTCGATGCCGCTCAAGTTCTGCCAGCCGAGCGCGATGCCGGTCTTGCCCTCGCGCTTGGCGCGCGCGATGTCGGCGGTCGTGTGAACCTGCGTAATCAGATCGGAATGCTCGCGAAACCAGCGCTTCCAACGCGCGACATTGCTCATGGTGTCGCGAAAGCCTTCCCAGATGCAGCAGGTGCAGTTCGCCGCCGTGAGTCCGCCGAGCCGCATGTCCTCGAATACGGCGCGGCTGAAATTCGATATGACCAGACCGTCGAAGACGATGAGGTTGTCGTGCAGGTTGGTGGACATTGGGGAGTTCCAGTTGAGATCAGGCCGGCAAAGGAATCGTTTACAGAAAAATGGCGCGCACTAGGTCATCGTAACCACCTTCCAGCGCGCTGACCGCGCCGCCCTCCGCCACCTCGCCGTCGCGCAGAATAAGGTAGCGGTCCGCGGCTTTCAGCGCAAGTCCGAGGTTCTGTTCGACCAGAAGAATCGTCACGCCGCGGTCGCGCAGCGCGGTCATCGTCCGTGCAGTTTCCGCCACGAACTGCGGCGACAGGCCACCCGAGGGTTCGTCGAGCAGCAGCAAACGCGGCCGGCTCATGAGCGCGCGTCCGATCGCGACCATTTGCTGCTCGCCGCCGGACAGTGTCCGAACCATCTGCTGGCGCCGTTCGGCGAGACGCGGGAACAGCGCATAGATTTCTGGAACCCGGCTCTCGATCTCGGCAGCGCTGCGCGTGTGCCCGCCGAGACGCAGATTGTCCTCAACCGCCAGATCGGGAAAAAGATCGCGCGATTGCGAGACTTGAACCACGCCGTGCCGCACGATACGGTGCACGGGCCAGCCGGACGTTCGCACGCCGGCAACGTCCACATGACCGCCGGCAATCGCGGTCAATCCGGAAATCGCGTTCAAGCAAGTGGATTTGCCGCTGCCGTTGGGGCCGAGCAACGCCACCGATTCGCCCGCGGTGAGCACAAACTCGACACCGCGCAGAATCTCGCGAGATCCGAAGGCAACGCGCAGACCCGCCACCCGCAGCAATGGGTCAGACATGGCCGAGATAAGCCTCGAGCACCGCGGGATCGTTACGGATCGCGCCCGGTGGCCCTTCCGCGATCTTGGCACCGCCATTGAACACGGCGACCACGTCGGCGGCGGCCATTACGAGGTCGATGGCATGCTCGATCAGCAGTACCGCGATTCCCATCTCCCCCGCAAGACGCCGGATGAGTTCGATCAGTTGTGCGCGCACGGGTGGTGCGAGTCCAACCGCCGGTTCGTCGAGCAGCAATAGCGGCGGCTCGGCTGCGACAGCGCGCACGATCTCGATGGTTCGCTGCTGCCCGCCCGACATCGCCTTCACCTGCTGATTGGCAAGATGCGACACGCCGAGCATTTCCAGCAACTGCCGCGCGTGGCTCACCGCTTCCCTCTCAGCCGCGCGCGCCGCGCGGGTGCCGAAGAGGATGCCGGCGAAGCTCGCATCGATGCGCGCGTGCAGTCCCGCGAGCACGTTCTCGAGCGCCGTAAGCTCTGGGAACAAACCGCCGTTCTGAAATGTCCGCCGGACGCCACGCGCGGCAATTTCATTCGGGGCAAGGCCGTGAATCGGCGAACCATTGAGCGCGATTGCGCCCCCGGCAAGAGGTACGTAGCCCGAAATCGCGTTGAACAACGTCGTCTTGCCCGCGCCGTTCGGGCCGATAACCGCCTTGATTTCGCCACCGCAAGCCCTGAGGTCGACGTTGATCAACGCCTGCAAACCGGCAAATCGCACGCTGACTCCCGCGAGTTCGAGCAACGTGGCCATCAATGATCCCGGTAATAGCGGTCGCGCAGCGCCGGCCACGGTTTCGCACACAACGCCGACAGGCCGCGCGGCTGGATTAGCAAAAACACGATCAGCAACCCGCCGAAAAACATTTCGTACAGGCCGGGAAAGCGGCGAAAGAACTCCGGCAGCGCCGTCAATGCGACGGCGCCAAGCACGCTACCGAACAAGCTGCCAAGACCGCCTACCAGCACCATTGCGAAATGCAGAATCAACTCGATCAGACCAAAACTTTCCGGCACCACCTGCCCGATCAGCACCGCGAACAGGCTACCGGCAATACCGACCACGAAGCCGGAGAGCGTAAATGCCAGGACAATATAACGGCCCGTGGGAATCGCCAGCGACGCCGTGGCAAGTTCGTTGTCGCGGATCGCGACGATCGCGCGGCCGACCTTCGACTGCAACAGATTCGATACCGCTTTGACAATCACGGTCACGATCAATAGGAAGACGTAGAATCTCGCCGTTTCGCTGTCCAGCACGATCCCGAAAAAATCGGCGCGCGGCACCGCAAGGCCGTCGGTGCCTCCGGTCGCTATCTCACCGTGGATATAGGTCCAGCGCAGCAATTCGCCGAAAGCGAGCGTCACGATCGCCAGGTAGTAATTGCGAATCCCGCGCAACGCTGTCACGCTAGCCAGAAATCCAGCGGTGGCGCCCGCGATTCCCGCGGGCAGGATCGCCGCCCAGAACGGCCAACCCGCGTGCACCATGAGCATGGCGGCGGTGTACGCACCAATGCCGAAGAGCGCGGTATTGGCGAACGCGAGTTGTCCCAGATTGCCGAGCACGAGATTGAAGCCGACCGCCACCAGCACGTAGACCAGCATCAGGTTGACAACGAATTGCGTATATGGATTGGCAAAGAGCGGGATCGCCAATGCGAGCAATGGAGCCGCGTAGAACACGCGCGTGCTGCTCGCCCAACGAAGGGAAGCGACCGGCTCTGCCTGATCGCTCACACGCGCTCTGCGACGACTCGCCCGAAGAGACCTTGGGGACGCAGCGCCAATACCAGGATGATCACCAGATACGCGGCGATGTCGATCAGCTTGGTCGACACGTAGCCACCGATCCACTGTTCCGCAACGCCGAGCAATAACCCGGCGGCGACGGCTCCGCCAAACGAACCGAAGCCGCCGAGCGTCATTGCGGCGAATCCTTTGATCAAAAAACTGGCTCCGAGTCCGGGATGCAACAGCGTCAGCGGTGCTACGAGTACACCCCCCACCGCGCCCAGCGCCGCGCCAACGCCCCACATCACTCCGTGCAACGCGCGCACGTTGATGCCCACCAACGCGGCACCGCGTTCGGACTGGCAGACCGCCTACATGATGCGACCCGCCGAAGTCCGGTAGAACAAACCGAAGAACAACATCAACAGCACGCCCACCACGAAGAAGATGACGAGCGCATCAGCGGTGACCACGAGATCGCCGAGAATGACCGGCGGAAAGTCAAACACCCGCGGCATCGGCAGCACTTCGCGGCCCCAAACCGCCCGCGCAATGCCGCGCAGCAGGTAGCCAACCGCAATGCACATCAGCGCGAACCCGATGTGCGGACCCGCTTTAATGCGTTCGATCAGGCCGACTTCGATTGCCAGTCCGAGCACAAACAGCAGGGCTACCGCGAGGACCGCCGACATCGGAAACGGCAGACCGGCGAGTACGACCAGCAGATAGGTGACGAACGCGCCGGCCATGACCAGATCGCCATGCCCGAAATTGACAACGGTCGTGGCTCGATAGACGACGCACATCGACAACGCGACGAGCGCGTAGATCGCGCCCTGAGCGAGGCCGCTTAGGGCAAGCTGCAGGAAAAACACGCGAGCTGCCGCGGGAGACTAGAGGCGCTGCCCCCAGGCTTTCAACACCGTCGGCTGACCGTTGACGAATCCGGCGACTGCCGCTTCCTTGACGCCGTCTCGATCAGCAGCGGTCCACGTAATTTTTCCGGCCAACAGCCCAGTATCGAAATCCTTGATCTTGTCGAGGTCGGCGAGAAATTTCTCGCGGCTTAAGTCACGGCCAGAGCGCTTGAGCGCTTCCACGACTGCGGCTGCGCCGCCCATCGAGATCAGGCTGAACGCGGTCACCGACTCGTTCGGATAATACTTCTTCAGGATGTCGGCGAATCGCTTGAGCCGCGGCCCGTCCAGGTTGTCGGTATACATGTGCGGCACGTAGTAATTGGAGACCGTATCGAGATCGCCCACGCGTTTCAGCGTGTTCTCGAGATCGGTGCCGGCCGTGCCCATCACCGGGGCGTTAAGCCCGAACTTCTTGGCATCCTTGAGGAAGATCGCCGTCTCGGTTTCGTACAGACACGCGACGACAAAATCCGGGTTTGCCTGTTTGATCCTGAGGGTTTGCGCGGTGGCGTCGGTCTGACCGCGCTCAAAGGCGACCTCCACGACCGGCTTGATGTTCTTGGATGCTAGAAACTCCGTCGCTGGACCGCAATAACTCTTCGCCCAATCGTCCGTGTGCTGGATCACAGCCACTTTGGCGATACCGGGCTTCGTCGTGATGAACCGCGCCATCGCCGTACCCATTGTCTTGCCGACCGGCACGCCATGGAAAATGTTCTTCGTGGCCGGTGTCGAGATCGCGCCATTGGCGGCATGCGCGACGACCCACGGAATCCCCGCTTCGACCACGACCGGCTTGATCGCCATCGCCACGGCGCTGCACGAGTTGCCGTGCAACATGAACACTTTGTCCTGATGGATGAGTTTCTTGACCGCAGCGATGCCTTTCGCGCTGTCGCACGCATAGTCCTCGAGCACTGTTTCGATCTTGCGTCCATTCACGCCGCCCTGATCGTTGACCCATTTGTAGTACGCGTCGAGCCCGATCTGGGCTTTGCTGTAGCTCGAAGCGCTGCCGGTGAACGGCCCCATGACGCCTACCTTGATCGTAGTGTCGGTAATTCCGGTAGTGTCGGCTGCAACCGCCATTGTCGTTACGGCGCACGCGAGAACCGCAAGGGCGAACCTAAGCAAATTTGCAGACAGTTTCATCATGCCCTCCTGAGTCATGGATATTCCAACCGACCATAAACAAACGCCGAGTCGTTGTCAACGCATGCCGACGCGACGCGATGCCCCGCAACAGCACGACTGACATCGCTCTTCCGCCAGGGCGAGACATTCGCCAGGCTGCAGAAGAATTTTCATCGAACCGCAAGCTCGTTCTTGTGCAGAACGCCCGCCTTCATGATCAACGGCAGATGTTGGCCCTGGTGTTGCAGCAAGGTCAAGTCTTCCAGCGGGTTGCCGTCGACCACGATGAGGTCCGCGCAAGCGCCGGGCGCGATCACGCCCAGCTTGCCCGCCTGGCCCATCATTTCGGCATTGATGAAGGTCGCGCTGCGCAGCACGTCCGCGGCGGGCATCGCCTCGGCCTGGAGCATAAACTCATTCGATTGGTCAGCGTGCATCTCGCCCAGCAGGTCCGTGCCGAATCCAATCTTGACGCCGGCTGATCGTGCAATGCGTATCGCGTCGATGCCCTTCCGGCCGACTTGTTCAAGCTTGGCCATCATGTCGGCGTTCCAGCCCAGGCTCGCGGCGTGACGCGAAAGAGAGTCGTAGGTCGCAAGTGTGGGCACCAGATAGGCGCCGTTCTCAGCCATCACCTTTGCGGCATGCTCGTCGATGAGGTTGCCGTGCTCGATCGTCCGCACGCCGCAGTGCACCGCGCGCATGATCGCGTCGGGTGCGTAGGCATGCGCCATGACGTAGGTGCGGGCCGCTCGCGCTTCCTCGACGATTGCAGTCATTTC
>JBPCLS010000027.1:0-4597 GCA_051003055.1 Casimicrobiaceae bacterium | reverse complement strand
TGGGCGCGTACAAACCGATCGAGGCGTTCTTCGAGCCGTTCGTCTCGTTCGCGCGCTACCTTCCCGCGTCGGCGTTCATCCCCTTGCTGATCCTGTGGGCAGGCATCGGCGAAATGCAAAAACTTGCGGTGATTTTCATCGGCACCTTTTTCCAGATCGTGCTGATGGTCGCCGTTACCGTTGGCGCGACGAGACGCGATCTGGTCGAAGCGGCCTATACGCTCGGCGCGAATTCGCGTGGCGTTGTGCGGCGCGTGCTGTTGCCGAGCTCGGCGCCGGCGATCGCCGAAACCTTGCGACTGGTCCTCGGTTGGGCCTGGACGTACGTGATCGTCGCCGAGCTGATCGGCGCATCGTCCGGAATCGGCCACATGATCACCGACAGCCAGGCGCTGCTCAACACCGGTCAGATCATCTTCGGGATTATCGTCATCGGCATAATCGGGCTGGTCTCGGATTTCCTGTTCAAATGGGTAAACCTGCGCATGTTCCCGTGGTACGCGTCGTAAGCAGAATTGGTTGAGTCCGCGCGGTGAGCATGCTCAGCATCGATCGAGTAGGCCGGATATTCAGCGGCGTGCGCGGCGGGCCGCCCACTGAAGCGCTACAACCGATCTCACTTTCCGTCGCCGATAACGACTTCATCACAATCCTCGGACCGTCGGGATGCGGCAAATCCACGTTGCTGCGCATCGTCGCGGGGCTCGACGTGCCGACGACTGGGCGCGTGATGCTCGATGGCGCGCCGGTGCTCGGTCCCGGTGTGGATCGCGGCATGGTGTTCCAGAGCTACACGCTATTCCCATGGTTGAACATCCATCAGAACGTGTGTTTCGGACTGCGCGAAAAAGGAGTCCCGGAATCCGAGCAGAACGCCACCGCCGGCCGCTGGCTCGACAAAGTGGGGTTGACCGGGTTCGCGCGTCATTATCCGAAGAGGCTCTCCGGTGGCATGCAACAGCGAACGGCGATCGCCCGCGCCCTCGCCAACGATCCCAAGATCCTGCTGCTGGACGAACCGTTCGGCGCGCTCGACAACCAGACGCGGTCGTTGATGCAGGAGTTGCTGCTGTCGATCTGGGAATCCGAGCGCAAGACCGTGCTCTTTGTCACGCACGACATCGAGGAAGCGATCTTCATGGCGAACCGCGTCGTCGTCATGAGTGCGCGGCCCGGCACCATCAAGGCCGAGGTTTCCGTCCCACTGCCGCATCCGCGCCACTATACGGTGAAGACGACGCCGGAGTTCTCACAGCTCAAAGCGCGGCTCACCGAGGAAATCCGCGTCGAGGCGCTGAAGGTCGCAACGAGCGCCTGACGGCCGCTCGCAGGCGCCGCGGCCGAACAGACGCGGCATACGGCGAGCAAGTTTGGAAAACGTCGTGCTTTGGCTGCCCTGACCCGGACTCGACCGGACAAACAACGTCCGATCAATTTGCATCGCATTCCATTGAAAGACCGCATTCGACCCTGGGCAGGATCAGCGCGAATGGGCTACGCCGCTCGGAGCATGAACTCGACCCTTACGGAGTCGAAAGGGAATTCGATGGCCCCGGCGGCATTTCGGCTAAGTACACCCGCATCAAGCAATGCCTTCACATCGCCGTGTACAGCCTTCACATCGCGACCAACACATCGCGCCGCTTCACGGATTGAGATCGGACCCGTACCGCACATAGCTTTGAGCAGTTCCCATCGCTTGGCTGTAAGCACCTGCCACAGCAACTCGGGCGAAGCGAAGCCAATGCGCGCTTCGCGATCCGCGCGGCCATTTTTCATCGTGCGAGTCACCTCCTCCAGTGTCTCGGCGACGGACCGCACCTCAAGAACGACGGTTTTCACGATTCCACCTCGCAATATCAGCATTGAAGTCGGCCATGAGCTTGGCCGGTGACGAAAAGACGTATGGCCTTTGCTTCGCACCGAAGTGCCGGTGGTCTCCCTTGCCGCGTTCGTTGTCGTACAGCACGACGCATTGACCGGCAACCACGTACGTGAGCCGGTACTTGAAACCGTGCGTGGACGGCGAAACAGGCTGGGCAACGCGCCAAACGACAAGTTCAACGAACGCATCCTGAGCAACCACGACGCGGCGCCGAATCAGCGGGGTGGCCTTCATGTTGGAGAGAATAACAACGGACACCCACGTTGTCAATCACTCCAACATCTCGTTCCGACATGTCAGACGATAGCGGCCCTCAATACTTGCGAGATTCTAACTGCTGCTCAATCGCGATGACAGCGATCGCCGCCAAAGCCAGCGCGGACGAACGGGTGCGCGAAAACTTAGTACCGTCCGCCGTTTTTCTGCCATCTCCACGCGTCGGCGCAAATCGCCGCCAGGTCCCGCGATCCGCGCCACCCAAGCACCGACTCGGCAAGCTTCGCGTCCGCGTAGCAACTCGCGACGTCCCCCGGCCTTCGTGGCGCGAATGATTTGGCGATTTTCCGGCCGCACGCCGCTTCGAACGCAGCGACGACTTCAAGGACGGAATAACCGCGACCTAAGCCAAGATTGAAGGTTGCTGCCCCCGGCGCGTGCGCAAGATGCTTAAGCGCGGCGACGTGCCCCTCGGCCAAGTCCTGGATATGAATGTAATCGCGCACGCCAGTGCCGTCGGACGTCATCCAGTCGTTGCCAAAAACTTTGAGCTCGCTGTACTCGCCCACCGCAATTCCGCAAAGCAGAGGGACAAGATTATTGGGTTTCCCGCGCGGCGCCTCCCCCAGCATTCCAGACGAATGCGCGCCGGCCGGATTGAAATAGCGTAGGTTGGCAATACGCCAGTTGCCGTTGGCCGCCGCAAGATCGCGCAAAAAGTCTTCGACGATACGCTTGGTGCGGCCATAGACATTTTGCGGGCGCAATGGCGCCTCCTCGCTCACCGGCAAGTCAGCGGCTTGTCCGTAAACCGTCGCTGAGGAGCTGAACACCAAGGTGGCTACGCCGGCTTCGCCCATGACCTCTGCCAGGGCGAGTGTGCCGCCTACATTGACATCGTAATAGGTGAGCGGACGCTCCTCGGACTCGGCGACCGCTTTGAGGCCAGCGCAATGGATGACCGCGCTGATCGGATAGTCGTGAAACGCCGCGCGCAACGCCGGCGCGTCCCGGACATCCGCCGTGATGCAGGGGACCGGTCGCCCGGCGACAGCTTCCAGCCGCGGGAGCACGGCGGGTGTGCTGTTGGCGAAACTGTCGAGCACGACCGGCGCGTAACCGGCGCGCGCCAGCTCGACCACGACGTGCGACCCGACGTACCCGGCGCCCCCGGTGACTAAAACGGTATCAGCCATATCTCTCCGATGCTACACGAGGATGCGGCACGGCGAATGTAATCGTGGACACAGCTGGCGGACACGAAAAAGCCGGGATTCAACCCGGCTTTTTCACATCGCGCGGCGGTTGCGTCTACGCCGCTTTGGCATCGTCGGTGTCCGCAGCGTCGGCGTCCGGCCGATCGATCAACTCGACCAAAGCCATCGGCGCCGCATCACCCTGCCGGAACCCAAACTTCAGGATGCGCAGATACCCGCCTGGACGTGCCTGATACCGCGGTCCGAGCTCGTTGAATAGCTTGGTCACGACGCCCCGATCGCGCAAACGATCGAAGGCCATGCGCCGATGCGCGACCGTCGGCGTTTTGGACAGCGTGATCAGCGGCTCCGCAACGCGCCGCAATTCCTTCGCCTTCGGCAGCGTCGTCTTGATGACTTCGTGCGTGAACAGCGAGTTGGTCATGTTGCGCAGCATCGCGAGGCGATGAGCGCTCGTGCGGTTTAATTTGCGAAGTCCGTGTCTATGCCGCATGGTCCTCTTCCTGGACTTTCGTCCGTTATGGGCGATCCAACCCCGCCGGAGGCCAATTTTCGAGCTTCATCCCGAGCGAGAGCCCGCGCGTGGCAAGCACTTCCTTGATCTCGTTCAACGATTTGCGACCGAGATTGGGTGTCTTCAAGAGCTCGGTTTCCGTGCGTTGGATCAAATCGCCGATGTAATAGATGTTTTCCGCCTTGAGGCAGTTCGCCGAGCGGACGGTCAGCTCGAGATCGTCGACCGGGCGCAGCAGCAGCGGATCGACCTGCGGCGAGCTGCGTTCGGACGCCGGTATATCCGTGCCCTTCAAATCGGCGAACACCGACAACTGCTCGACGAGCACCGAAGCCGCGTAGCGCACCGCCTGCTCCGGCTCGACGACGCCGTTGGTCTCGATGTCGAGCACCAGCTTGTCCAGATCCGTGCGCTGTTCGACGCGCGCCGATTCGACGGCATAGCTGACGCGGCGCACCGGCGAGAACGAAGCATCGAGGAGAATGCTGCCGATCGTCCGGCCGCCCTCCGGCTTGATGCGCGCCGTGGCGGGCTGGTAGCCGCGTCCTTTTTCCACGCGGATTTCCATTTCGAGCTTCCCGCCGGCGGTCAAATGCGCGATGACGTGCTCGGGATTGATGATTTCGACGTCGTGGTTAGGCTCGATATCCGCCGCCGTGACGACCCCTTCGCCCGACTTGGCGAGGCGCAACATCACGTGATCACGGTTGTGCAGCTTGAGCACGACGCCCTTCAAATTCAGAAGCACGTCGACGACGTCTTCCT
>JBPCLS010000026.1:0-5991 GCA_051003055.1 Casimicrobiaceae bacterium | reverse complement strand
GCGCAATTGGTTATCGATGCGGCGCGATTCGTGCCGTTCGGTGCCGACGATATGCAATCCGCCGGCAGCCACCAACTGGTCGTGGCGTACTTGCCACTCGGAGCGCAGGCGTTCGATCTCGCGCTCTTTTTCGGCCAATGGCAGCGCCGGGTCATCGCGGAGCTTAAGAATCGTCGGCTCGAGGCTTCCCCCGAGGACAATGTCGGTGCCGCGGCCGGCCATGTTGGTCGCGATGGTGACGGACTTGGTCTTGCCTGCTTGCGCCACGATTTCCGCCTCGCGCGCATGCTGCTTCGCGTTCAGAACCTGGTGCGGCAGCTTTTCCTTTTCCAATGACTTCGCCAGAAGCTCGGAGTTTTCAATCGACGTCGTTCCCACCAATACCGGCTGCCCGCGGTCAAAGCAATCCTTGATGTCGGCGACGATCGCGTCGACCTTCTCCTGGAACGTGCGATAGACGAGGTCATTTGCGTCTTTCCGCACCATCGGCATATGCGTCGGGATGACGACGGTTTCCAAGTGATAGATCTGCTGGAACTCGAACGCCTCGGTGTCAGCAGTGCCCGTCATGCCGGCGAGCTTGCCGTACATGCGGAAATAATTCTGGAACGTGATGGACGCGAGCGTCTGGTTCTCGCGCTGGATCGGAACGCCTTCCTTCGCCTCCACGGCCTGGTGCAGCCCATCGGACCAGCGCCGGCCGGACATGAGCCGCCCGGTGAACTCGTCGACGATGACGACTTCGCCGTTTTGCACGACGTAATGCTGGTCGCAGTGATACAGCGCATGCGCACGCAATCCCGCGTACAGGTGATGCACCAGCGAAATGTTCTGCGCGTCATACAAGCTCGACCCAACCGGGATCAAGCCGGCATGCGCCAGGACCGCCTCGGCCTTCTCATGTCCTTCTTCGGACAGTAGGACCTGGTGCGCCTTTTCGTCCACCCAGAAATCGCCGGTACCTTTTTCTTCAGCCTGGCGCGTGAGCTTGGGTACGAGCTCGTTCAGCCGATAGTACAGATCGACATTGTCGTCGGCCTGACCCGAAATGATGAGCGGCGTGCGCGCTTCGTCGATCAGGATCGAATCGACTTCGTCGACGATCGCGTAATGCAGCGCGCGCTGCACGCGCTCGGATGGTGCGAACACCATGTTGTCGCGCAGATAGTCGAAGCCGAATTCGTTGTTCGTGCCGTAGGTGATGTCGGCGTTGTACGCGGCCTGCTTGTCCGCGTGGTTCATTTGCGACAGGTTGACGCCGACGGTCAGACCGAGAAACTTGTAAATACGGCCCATCCAGTCAGCGTCGCGCTGCGCCAGGTAGTCGTTCACGGTGACGATGTGGACACCCTTGCCGGTCAGGGCGTTCAGATAAGCGGGGAGTGTGGCGGCCAGCGTCTTGCCCTCGCCGGTACGCATCTCGGCAATCTTCCCGTTATGCATCGCCATGCCGCCGATCAATTGCACGTCGAAGTGACGCATTTGCAACGCGCGCTTGCCCGCCTCGCGCACGACGGCCAACGCTTCCGGCAGCACTTGCTCCAGCGCTTCGCCGTTGGCGACGCGACCTTTCAGCTCGCCGGTCTTCGCCGCCAGCGCCGCGTCGGAAAGGGCCGCGATCGTCGGCTCGAGCGCATTGATGTCACGTACGGCTTGACTGTACTGCTTCAACAGCCGCTCGTTGCGGCTGCCGAAGATGCGGGTGAGGATATTGGAAATCATCTGGCGGTACGTGACGTCCGGCGGGGCAAAAAACAAGGGGTGAGGACCACCTCACCCCTCATTCGCATTTTCGCGCAGTTTCGCGCATTTTCAATCACGCTGATAGGACAACTCCGCGCGGGAAACGGCCTCGATGGCTTGTGCCACTAGCTCGCCGCGGTCAGGAAACGCGCTGGGTTCTGCGGGATCCCGTTCAAACGGGCTTCGAAGTGCAGATGCGGTCCGGTCGATCGGCCGGTGGAGCCCACGGTTGCAACGCGTTGGCCACGCAACACGAGATCGCCTACTTTGGCCAGCAACTGCGATGCGTGGGCGTAGCGCGACACCAATCCGTTGCCGTGGTCGATCTCGAGCATTTTACCATAGTGCGCGTGCGAGTCCGCGAAGACGACCTTCCGCGCGGATTCCTCGCGCTGGTCCGCCAGCACAAGCGCGTGAAACCATGGAAACTGCGCAGCCGCCGCCCATCTGACTGTTATGAAGTTGAAGACCAGCGTGAAGATCACCAGCACAACCAGAAATGCGACGCTGCCTATAGCCCAGTGCCGCCAGTCGAGTATGAACGTTTTTGCGCAGCCGCTGGCGCCGGAGACAAGGATGATGTTCAATCAGATACTCTCCTAGAGTCGTCCGCGCTCGCGTTCGGCACGTTGCGGGTTAGGCCATGGACAAACCACCGCCAAAATCGACATCCGGCCGGAAGGCGTTCCGGCCGCTTGCGCTCATCGTGACCGAAGACGCAACACTTGCGGCCTGGCACGCACGCTTGCAGCGGGAAAATCTGCTGACCGCCATCGTCCGCAGACACTTGCCGCGCGCGCTTGCGGATCGGGTGCGCGTTGCCGAAACGGGCTCGGGAACGCTGACGTTGGCGGTGGCCGCCGGAGCGTTGGCCGCGGTCATTCGGCAGCGAACCCCCGATCTTTTGAACGGGCTGCGTCGCGAGGGATGGGACTTTACTGAATTGCGTCTGCGGGTGCAAGTCGGGGTTGCGCGTCGCGAGGGAGACAGCCCGTTGTCAGTTCAACGACCTAGATTCGATTCAGCGCCTTTGCAAAGGCTTGCCCGCTCCTTAAGCGACGGCCCGCTCAAGCGCGCGGTGTTGAACCTGGCCCGGCGCGCGGGTGGTTGATATTACGACCAACGGACCGGACCCTGCGCGCGAGCGGTTCCGCGGCTAGCTCTCGGTTAGCTCTCAGTTAGCTCAACACCGGCTCAAGAGCCCATTCGTGAAATGCGCTTGGCAACGTCGCCGCGTCCGCAAACGTCACGATTTCGAAGGCATCGGGTCGCGCGAGCAGCTGCCGGGCGATCCGGTTATTCAAGCCGTGCCCGGATTTGTACGCCGTGTATTGCCCGATCAGCGGCCCACCCAACAAATACAGATCGCCGATGGCGTCCAGAACCTTGTGCCGGACAAATTCGTTGTCGTAACGCAATCCTTCCTGGTTCAATACCTTGAATTCGTCGAGCACGATGGCGTTTTGCAGACTGCCGCCCAAGCCCAGACCAGCGGCGCGCATCGCCTCGACATCCTGCATGAATCCGAACGTTCGCGCACGCGCGACTTCCTTCACATACGACACCTGCGCGAAGTCGACGATGACCTGCCGATTCTCCGAACCGAAAACCGGATGCGGGAAATCGATCGTGAAGTCGAGTCGGAAGCCATCGAACGGATCAAAGCGCGCCCATTTGTCGCCGTCGCGGACTTCGATCGGCGCAGTCACGCGCAAGTAGCGCTTGGCCGCCCGCTGTTCGGCGATCCCGGCCGACTGCAGCAAGAAGACAAACGGACTTGCGCTGCCGTCCATGATAGGGACTTCGGGACCAGCTACTTCAAACTGCAGGTTGTCGATGCCCAAACCGGCCAACGCCGACATCAAATGCTCGACGGTCGAAATGCTGCCGCCGGCAAACGTAAGCGTCGAAGACAGCCGCGTGTCACCGACATTGGTGGCCACTGCGGGAATGCGCACCCGCCGCGGCAGATCGATGCGCGAAAAGACAATCCCCGTGTCGACCGGCGCGGGGAGCAACGCCAATTCAACGCGAACTCCGGTATGCAGACCAACACCCGTCGTTTTGATTGCCTTTTTTAGCGTGCGTTGCTTGCGCATGATTCGAAGGAGTGGATTAGCGTTATTAATTCGTTGTCGGTTCAAATAGTTAGCGCGCGATAGTAGCACGAGGGCTGGGCGACATGACGAGCATGGAGGGGCGATGCGTCCTTAAAGTCGACGACAAAAGACGCGGCCTTTCCAGACGCCCCTTCATGTTCCACACTGCCGCCTTCAATCCGCCTGCCGCCGGAGGAACGCCGGGATTTCCGACGGATCGAAGCTCGCCGCCGCCGCCGCGCTCGACGGCGCACGTCCCTTGCGCATGACCGCTGGTTGGTCCAGCCGCTCATAGTCGATCGACGCGGAGCGAATCCCCATCCCATCGGTCCCGGTGCGCTCGACGATTGCGTTATCCAAAACTTCGAGCCTGGGCGTGCGCTTGGTCGCGGTGGCGACACCGCCCAATCCCGTCGCGATCATCGTCACGCGCAAATCATCGCCCATCGCGTCGTCGATTACCGTACCCACGATCACCATCGCGTCTTCGGCGGTGAACTCCTTGATCGTATTCATGACCTCGTAGTATTCCTTCATCTTGAGGCCAGCCGAAGCGGTGACGTTGACGAGCACGCCGCGCGCGCCTGCCAGATTGACGTCCTCGAGCAACGGACTTCTGACTGCCTGCTCCGCCGCGATGCGTGCGCGATCGACTCCCGCGGCCGTGGCCGAGCCCATCATCGCCATACCGACCTCGCCCATCACGGTGCGGACATCGGCAAAATCGACGTTCACTAGACCCGGGTTATTGATGACTTCGGCGATGCCGGACACGGCGCCGTGAAGCACGTCGTTGGCGGCTGCGTAGGCGTCGAGAACGGAAACGTTTTCGCCGAGCACTTCGATCAGCTTGTCGTTGGGAATGATGATTAGCGAGTCGACCTTCTTCTGCAACTCCTCGATCCCTGCATGCGCGACCTTTTGGCGCTTGCCTTCGAACTTGAAGGGCCGCGTCACGACGGCGACGGTCAGAACGCCCAGGCTTTTGGCGATATCAGCGATCACCGGCGCCGCGCCCGTTCCCGTCCCGCCCCCCATCCCGGCGGTGATGAAAAGCATGTCGGCGCCGGAAATAAGCTCGGTGATGCGATCGCGATCTTCCATCGCCGCATCGCGACCGATCTCCGGTTTGGCGCCTGCACCGAGACCCCGGGTCAGCATCGACCCAAGCTGCAACTGGGTCCCGGCGGTGGAGCGCTTCAGCGCCTGCGCGTCGGTGTTGGCGCAGACAAATTCAACGTCGGTCAAACCTCGAGCGATCATGTGCTCGACGGCGTTCCCGCCGCAGCCGCCGACGCCGATGACCTTGATGATTGCGCCGTCTTGCGGCGACTGGTCGATGATTTCAAACATGGTGTGCTCCTTTTCTCCTGTCTGGTTTACGTAAGAATTTGCGACTCTGCGTTGGTGTTGTTGTATTTGTCTTTTCCGCTCTTCTCTGCTTTTTCCTGCTTTTTTCCTGCTCTTTCCGCCTGGGATCGACTGGCTTTGCCAGCGATTCCAGGGAAGCCTTCATCCGGACAAAAGTAGGTTTTCACTTTTGTCCGACGAATTAAAAATTCGCCTTGAACCATTGCTTCATCCGTTCCGCCATGCCGCCTAGTCCGACGACCTGCGCTCGTGCCGCTTCTCCTTGTATGAACTGGTCACGGCCCGCGAGCAGAAGTCCGACCGCCGTTGCATAGCGCGGGCTTTTCACCACGTCGGCAAGGCCGCCCATGTAGACGGGCGTACCCACGCGCACCGGCATGTGAAAGATCTCTTCGCCGAGTTCGGTGATTCCCTGAAGCATTGCTGAGCCACCGGTAAGGACGACGCCGGACGAAATCATTTCCTCGAAGCCCGAGCGCCGCACTTCGGACTGGACGAACTGGAAGAGCTCCTCGATCCTCGGCTCGATGACCTCGGAGAGCATCGGGCGCGATAGCCTGCGCGGTCCGCGCTCGCCTACACCCGGCACTTCGATCATGTCATTCGCGTTCGCCAGCTGCCGCAGCGCGCAGCCGTAACGGACTTTGAGCTCTTCGGCTTCCTTCGTCGGCGTGCGCAACGTCATCGCGATGTCGTTGGTGACCTGATCGCCGGCGATCGGAATGACCGCGGTATGGCGGATTGCTCCGCCGGCGTACACGGCGATGTCGGATGTACC
>JBPCLS010000025.1:0-7342 GCA_051003055.1 Casimicrobiaceae bacterium | reverse complement strand
GAAACTGGACGCTCGGCGCATGATTCTCCTGGAGTTTCGCTCGTCGCCGCCTGGGAGACCTTTTAAGACGGTTCCGTCTATCAGAAGCTGAAGGCGATTCGCGACGAGTGCAATTCCGCCCGGCTTGCCAGTGTCGAGGCCTGCCATCTTCAAGCGCCGGATCGTCGGACCCACACCCGGCCGCTACAGGTCACGCAGCACCCAGCTTGGCGCTTGTCGGATGCATCGCCGTGCTCAAGTGCAAGGACGTGGGTGCAGCAGGCGTCGACGGTCGGGCGGTGAGGCAGGCGCCGGCTCGGGATGCCGCGCCGTCGCACGTCAGGCGTCCCACGGGTTCAGCACCTTTATGCCGCAACCTTCGTAGTCGCTCACGTTGCGAGTAGCAACCGGAGCGCGGGCCGAGCGCGCGATCGCTGCGATCTGCGCATCGAAATGCGAGATCGGTCGCCCCAAGCGGCGGCGCTGTGCGGCGATCTGCGCATAGGCGCGCGCGGCCTCGGCGCCGAACGGCAACACCCGGCCGCCGAAGTCCTCGTCGAACATCGCCTCGGCCGCGGCCTCGAGCGCACCGCGCCGCTTGCCGGAGGGCAGGAGCATGATGCCGTGCAGGATCTCGGCCTGTGTGATGCTCGTCGTGTAGAGCGTCATTGCCGGCTGGTCCGCGATCCAGCGCGCGACCGCATCGGCCGGCGCGGGCTTCATCAGTTCCGAGACGACGTTGGTATCGAGGACGATCACTTGCGCGCGGTCTTGCCCGCCACCGGCGGCTCGCGCATCGGTTCGCGCGCGGGTAGCGCGAGCTCGACGCCGCCGAGCGGCCGGAATCGCGCGCCGATCGCCGCGGCAAGATCGCGCGGCGCGGCGTCCTCCTCCGCGAGCGCTGCCCGCAGGATGTTGCGCGCTTCCTCTTCCATGGAGCGCTGCCGGTGCGCCGCCCGCACGCGCAGGCGGGCCTTGGTGTGCGCGTCGAGGTTGCGGATGGTGATGCTGGCCATGGTGGGCTCCGATGCAAGCAATGATTGCATTGTAGTCAACGCGTCCAATCCATGCAACCAGCGCTCGCCTGCGTCAGCGCGCTTTGCGCACGTACCGCAGCTGCGAGCGACCACTTGAGAAGCTAAGTCCGTACGGGACGCGCGCTCATGCTCACGTCTCCAGTTTCGCCTCCATCGTGATCCGCGCGTTCAACACTTTGGAGACCGGACATCCCGCCTTGGCCTGATTGGCTGCCGCCTCGAACTTCTGCCGGTCCGCACCGGGAATTTTGGCGGTCAAGTCAAGGTGCACCGCGGTGATCGCGAAGCCGGCGTCGACCTTTTCCAGCGTAACCGCCGCCGTCGTCTCGATGGACTCCGCCACCATTCCCGCGTCGCCTAATTCCTTGGAGAGCGCCATCGAGAAGCAGCCCGCGTGCGCCGCGGCGATCAACTCCTCGGGATTCGTCCCGGGTCCGTTCTCAAAACGCGTATTGAAACCGTACTGCGTATTCGACAGAACGCCGCTGCCCGTCGAGATCGTGCCTTTGCCATCTTTGAGGCCACCCTTCCAAACGGCTGATCTTTCTCGCTTCATGTTTCCTCCTGTAGCAATAAACGAGTTGCTTCGAGTGCGGCGGAATCAAAACCCTACCCTACCGCTCCCCGTGCCGCAATCGGCCACACGCATTCCACGCGCTCGCCGCGCACACCGACAATCCAGTCATACAGATTAACCGTCGGATCGCAGTGCCCGGGAATGAGCCAGACGCGGTCATTGAGCTTCGGCTGTGCGATTGAGGAATCAACGCGCAACACGCCATGCTCATCCGACGCTTTCACGTATTCGAGCCCATGCGCAGCGGTCACCAGCGGCAATCCGGAATCGAACGCGAAAGCTTTCAGCCCCGCGTCGACGATCGCACGCTCGGGTGTGGGCGTGCTCATCACGCTCGACACCACATAGAGGCTTTGTTCGAAAGAGTGCTCATCCGGCGCCAGCGCGTTGCGATTGTAGTCGGCGTCCATGAAAATGTACGAACCCGGTTGCAACTCGGTGTAGACGTGGCTGTCGCGTTCGAGTTGCCACGTGCCAGTGCCGGCGCCGGTGATCACCGGGCACGCGATGCCTGCCGCCTCGAGCGCCGACTTGGTCAGCACGGCAAGTTCGCTCGCACTGGCGATCGCCGCACGTCGCTCCGCCGGTGTGCGCATGTGTTGCGCCGCGCCGTGATACGCATGCAGGCCACGAAAATGCAAGCCTGGCGCCGCGGCGATCGCGCGCGCTACCGCGACGGGCGCTGCTCCCGGAAGGAGGCCGCAACGATGCGCACCGACGTCGATCTCGACGTACGCGTGCAGCGTTCCGCCGGCTTGGATCGCTGCTGCCGAGAGATCGCCGACGACCGCCGCATCATCGACCAGCACACCGACCGTTGCAGCGCGGGCGAGCACGGCAAGGCGTGCGATCTTGCTCGGCGCCACGATCTCGTTGGTCACCAGAACATTGGCGATCCCTGCAGCGACGAATGCGGCGGCTTCATCGACCTTCTGACAACAAATACCCACGGCGCCGCGAGCGATCTGCGCTCTGGCGATATCCGGACACTTGTGCGATTTCGCGTGCGGACGCAGCGCCAGTCCGGAGCCACGCACGGCATTCGCCATCAGGTCAAGGTTGCGTTCGAACGCATCGAGGTCGAGCACCAGCGCAGGGGTTTCGATCGTGCTGACCGGACTGCCAAGACGGGCGGGGACTCTTTGCATCAGTACATCGCCCCGTTGATCGAGAGCACCTGCCCGGAAATGTACGCGGCGCCATCGGACACGAGAAACGCGACCAGACGTGCGACTTCCTCCGGCCTTCCGGCGCGCTGCATCGGCACCAGCCGCTTGATCGCGGCGTCGTCGAACACGGTCTGCGCCATCGGTGTATCGATGATACCGGGGGCGACGGCGTTGACGGTGACGCCGCGGCGCGCGACTTCCAACGCCAACGACTTGGTGGCTCCGATCAGTCCGGCTTTCGCCGCCGCGTAATTGGACTGACCCCGATTGCCCGCCAACGCAGCCACCGACGCGATGTTGACGATCCGGCCCCACCGCGTTCCGATCATCGGCAGCAGTAGCGGCTGCGTCACGTTGAAAAAGCCATGCAGCACGACATCGATCACGCCGTGCCATTGGCTGCGCGACATTCCGGCGAGCGGCGCGTCGGCGGTGCAACCGGCGTTGTTCACGAGGATCTGAATCGGTGCTCGCGCGAGCAGCGATTGCAGGACCGCCTCGGTTGCGTCGGCGTCGACGACGTCGAAGCAAACCGGTTCGGCCAAACCACCTCCGCTGACGATTTCCGCGGCGATCTTCTGCGCCAGCTCCGCTCGCGTGCGCGTGTGCACGAAGACATAGTGGCCAGCGTGCGCGAGTTCGCGGCAGATCGCCATACCGATGACGCCAGTTCCGCCGGTGACCAGCGCATGTCTCATTGCGGGGCGTCTTGCAACATGACGCTCGCGCGACCCTCGAGCAAGCGTCGCTCACCGGCAACCACCTCGAAACGATAGACCTGTGTGTTGCCGCTGGAGCCAAGGACTGAAGCTATGATCGACAGGCTCTCGGCAATATCGTCGAGGCGAGGCGCCCAGAAATGGCAATCACGCACGCTCAACAGAAGCCCCACCGATGGCGCCGGCGCTCTGCCGGCCACGAGGCCACGGTGCGCGGCCATCGCCTGCGCCGCAAACTCGATGCCATGAATTGAGGATAGGCGTTCGCCATTTTTCAGCGGATTGTCGGGAGCGCGATGCCGCTCGGTGCGGCAGATGATGTGCGATGCATCCCACTCGACCAATGCGTCCAGCAAGCACATCGTTCCTCGCTGAGGAAGCAACGAACGCAAGTCGGTGCGGGTCACAATCACGGCAAGTCGGTCACGGAAAATAACGGATCGTCAGCCAAGAGTTGTCGAGATACGGTAAGCGAATCACCGCGGCCTTCTCGTTCGCGACAGCAGAGAGCAGCCGCAACGCCATCGCGGACGGGTTGCCGGCGAAAGCCCTGGGTAACTCGATTCTCTCAGCGTTTGCGACGTCCTCGTTCATGTCGACCGACCACCCGTCGAGGCGTCGCCCGCCCGCCGGTTGCGCGGCGTCCGCGGGTAGCAAGCGCAATGCGCAGGCAAAAGGCGCGGGAGCGGTCGATGCATCGCGGAAAACGATCGAACGTGTGACATCACACGCGATATAGAGGACCGGCGCGTGGGTCGCAATGATTTGCGCATGCACCTCGCGCAACCCGGCGGCAAACGACGCATCGCCGGCGCTGACCGCCGTCGACGACGCATTGGACTGCGCTGCAAGGCCCCAATATCCCGGCGGCGCGTTGAACACCGAATTGTGAAACAGCGTCGGCGACAGCGCGACCTTGGGTTGTGCGAGAGCGACGAGCATCGTGGTCAGGACTTCACCATCGCCGTCAGCCGAACTGAACACCGTCGGCATCCGGGCGACCTCCGCCAACGGCACGTCGCGCACGGCTTGCATCGCCGCCGCCACGGCGAGTCGCGACGTCGTGTTGGCTCGGCGTCGCTCGATCGCAGGAAGCCATGATGGCGCAACCTTTGGAAACTGACCTGAAGGCTGCGCTCCTGGGCTGCGCAAAAGCGCCCGCGCTTCCTGCCAATCGGCCATCCCGGAGGCGCACACGCCGATTCCCGCGAGCGCGATGCCGATCATCGTCGACCTTCCAGCACGAGCGAACAATTCGTGCCGCCGAAACCGAACGAGTTGGTCATGACGCGAATCAGACGCTGCGAGTGCGGCAGAAGCAGGACGGCGCTCGCAAGCTCCGGATCAACGCGCGCGCAATTCGTCGTACCGGGCATCCACTGCTCGCGCAACGCAAGCACGGCAATCAACGCCTCGGTCACGCCGGCCGCACCTAGCGTGTGTCCGGTCGCACCCTTGGTCGAGCTCACCGGAGTTTTGGTGCCGAACACGTCGACCAGCGCGCGATCTTCGGAGATGTCGTTGGCGCGGCTGGCGGTACCGTGCAGGTTGACATAATCGATATCCGCCGCGGCGAGTTGCGCGTCGTGCAGCGCCGCCCGCATCGCACCGGCGGCGCCGGCGCCATCGGGATGGGGGCTCGACATGTGATAGGCATCGCTCGACTCGCCGACGCCGACGACCCGCACGTCCGACTCGCCACTGGGATCGAGCAACGCGAAACCGGCGGCTTCGCCGATCGAGATGCCGTCGCGATCCACCGCGAATGGCCGGCACGCGTGGCGCGATAAAAGGGAAAGAGAATGAAATCCGAACAACGTGGACAGCGCGAGCGAGTCCACGCCGCCTACTACCGCCGCCATGCATTGCCCTGCGGCAATGGCTCGCGCAGCGGCGCCAAAGACTTTGGCGCTCGATGTACATGCGGTGGAAATCGTCAACGCCACCCCGGCCAAGCCGAGATACGACCGCACGAACTCGGTCGTCGCCATCATGCTGTGTCGGTAGCGATACAGGTCAGAGGGCAACGACTTGCCGGCGCCGCAAACGTTCAACGAACCCGCGCGAAACGCGAGTTCGGTAGCCAGAATGCCCGACGTGCTGGTTCCGACGAACACCCCGATTCGATCCCGCCCATACCGCTGCACCGCAGCTTCAACGGCAACCGGAAAATCGTCTTGTTCAAGCGCGAGTTGCGCCAGCCGATTGTTGCGACAATCGTAGAGTGCGTATTCCGACGCCACTCCTACAGTGTCGATCTGCCGGACGCGGCCGATCCAGGTATCGAGCACTGCCGCGGGCTCGAAATCGTTGCGCGTGAGTCCGCTCTCCCCTCGGATGAGCGCGGATCGTACGTCGGTTGTCCCGACACCACACGCGTTGGTCATCGTCGACGCCGTAATCGGCAGCGGCTTCATGGCGCCGTCGCGAGTGCGGGCGGCGCGGCCCGCGCCAGCCATAGCCAAGAGAACAACAGGCTGTAGACGACGCCCAGACACACCGTTGTGCCGAGCGCCCGCAGGACCGGGGTTTGGGACAGAGCGAGCATACCGAACGCTGACAACGTCGTCGCGCTGACGACCACCAGCGTTCGGCGCGTGCGCGCTGCGTCGTCGCGCTCTGTCGCTGGTCGCACGAAAAAGAGCGCGTAGTTGATGCCGATACCGAGAATCAGCAGCAATGCGACGAGATGCAGTACCGATAGCGGCACGCTGGCCGCGACAAGCGTTGCGGCGGCCAACGCGATGGCCGCGACCACTGGCACCATCACCTGCGCGGCGAGCCTGACACTCTTCAGTCCTTGCGCGAGGACTCCGAAAATGAGCAGCATGCCAAGGCCGGTGAGCATGAGCGCCTGCCCCCGGTACGTCGACAGCATACGTGTAGTTTCTGCGCGCAGGTCGATCCAGTGCACAGCGGGCGCGGATAGCGCGGCGACTCGTCGTGCGACGGCCGTGGGATCGCCGACCTCGCGCAGCGGAACGACGACGTGCCAGCGCTCGCCGTCGCGGCGCACCAGCGATTCGGTCTTGAATCCGAGTGCCGTGCCCGCCAATGTTTCAAGCACCACCGGTGCCAAATCGCGCGCCTCTTCGATCGCCTGGAGAAACGGCGCGAAGGTCGTTGGTACAAAGGGCAGCCCCACCAGCGCGTAGCGCAGATTCGTCGCAAGGTGCGACGGTGGCGGCAATGCGGCCTTGCGCTCCATCTGCGTTGCGCGGCTCGGCAATAGACGCGTGGCCAGATCGAACCCGCGGAGCAACCCTTCATCCACCCATCGCTGCAGGTCTACTTGCAGCGCCTCGGTCGCTCGCAGCGCATCGTCCTGCGTCGCACCGCTAACGATTAGCATAAAGCGGACGTCCGGCGCACCGAGCGCGGCACGAAGCTCGCGATCGCGCTGTTTCAGCGATGACGGCAATGGATTCATGCTGGCGATGTCATCGTCCCACCATGGCTTGTTCCACGCGAATGCGACGACGACTGCGATGAGCAGCAGAGCAAGTGTGCGCCGCTGCCACGGATGCACGCGAACACGTGTGGCGGATGCTGCCGACTGCGTCGTGACAACCGCGCGACCCGGGATTGCCGGCGCCCACTTCGGCAGTAGCCAGTACGTCATTGCTCCGGCCACGAGAATGCCGACGACGGTCAGCAGGCCAAGTTGCGCGAGGCCGGGAAAATCCGCGAACAATAGCGCCAATGAGCCGCAAGCCGTGGTCAGCACGGCCATCCGCAAGGTCGATGCCAGCCGGGCTCGCGCCGAAGGCATGGTCTCGCCGGGCCGCAATTGCGTAAACAGAAAGCTTGGATAGTCGACTGCCTCTCCCAGCAGCGTGGCGCCGAAGCCCAATGTAATGC
>JBPCLS010000024.1:0-7129 GCA_051003055.1 Casimicrobiaceae bacterium | reverse complement strand
TCGATCGCGTCCTTGGCGAGCATGGCCAGCGCGGCCTCGCGGCCCGCCGAATAGTCGGTGGGTCCTTCCTGCCAAGCGCGAACGGGGACGCCCGCCTCCGCTGCCCGGTCGCAAAACGCTTCGAGGCGTTCGAGGAGGCTCGCGGTCTGCGCACCGCTCGACACGACGGCGAGCCGCCGGCATCCGGCGGCGAGAAGACGCTCCGCTGCCGCGCGGCCGCCGCTCGCATGATCGGTGACCACGGTGTCGACGGCGAAACCCGACATCCGCCGGTTGACGAGGATCACCGGCACGCCGTTGCCGACGCACTCCTTGACAATGCGCGACGGCGGCGTGCCATTCATCACGACAATCGCGCTCACGCGATACTCCAGCACACGCTCGATCAGGGCGCCCATGTCGCGCTCCGCATTCGCGGCGTTGAGTAACATGCATTGGAAGCCGTCTGCGAGCAATGCTGCTGAGAGCGTGGTCAGGCATTCGGCGTGAAACGGCTGGTGGATATCCGCGCCGACCAGGCCGACGATATTCGAACGGGCATTGGTCAGGCTCTGCGCGAGCCGGTTGACGCGATAGCCGAGCCGTTCGGCGGCGTCGAGAATGCGCGCGCGGACCTCTCTCGACACGCTCGCACCCGGCGTAAAGGTGCGCGAGACGGCCGAACGCGACACGCCGGCGCGCTGCGCAACGTCGGCGGCGGTGACGAACGAACCGCGAACACGCTCCTGACTCATCGCCGGCGCCTCCACGTCGGTTTGCACCCGTGCGCAGTCTACTCGTTTTGCACGCGCGTGCAAGCTTGGCGCGGCGAGATCAAAATCGTCGAGAAAAGGTTTAGTTTTCGGCACCGGCGCCACCATCGGTTCGCGCGGACAGCTGGCACGTGCCTGCGCCGCGCGAAGCGACGGCGATCAGCGCTTGCCGGTCTTGCGAGGTTCGAGGAACGCGGGGCCGGTGCCTTGATTGCTCTCGTCCGAGGTGCGCGCCCGGTGCGTCAACGTCTCGTTGGCGCGTGCCTCGCGGTCGCGCTTCATCGCGTCGTTCGTTGGCGCCGTTTCCTGATAGCCCGCCTTGTTGGGGACCGGCATATTGGGGGTACGGGCGACGTTGGAGCTGACGTTGGCGCTGTTCGCCGTGGCAGCGCCGCGAGCCATCGCTGCGCCGTGAGATTTGGGCGATAGGGCCGCGGTCGTCCGCGACGACTGGGCCTTGGCGGTTGCGTCGTTGGGTGTCTTGCGGTTTGCGGTCTGCGTCTTCTTACGCGTTCCGGCTTTCGCGGTCGGCTTGGGCATGGTCGTCTCCTGTTGCGGTCGGCGTAGTTTATCGCTTGACCTTGGCGAAGTCGCCAGCGAACGAGAACGCGAACTCGGGCGCTTTCAAATATTTGCGCAGCGCCGCGTTGACCTCTGCGGTCGTCAGTTTTTCGATCTTGGCGTCGATTTCTCCTGACGTCGCAAACGTGCGGTCGAGATAGAGCTGGTTGGCGAGTGAGCCCGCGACCGTCGCATCCTGGGCGCGCGCGAGACGCCGCTCTTGCAGGAGACCCGCCTTCGCGTCGGCGACCTCTTGGTCGGTGAAGCCCTCCTGCAACGCGCGCGCGATCTCTTCGCTCACTCCACTTCGCACCTTGTCCAGATTCTCGGGGGCGAAAATCGCGTAGACGCCGAGCGAGCTATTGGGCTCGAACTGCGACGGCGTGAAAAAGCTGCCGGTCGAGTAGGACAGCCCTTCCTTCTGCCGCAGCCGGTTCAAGAGGCGCGAATCGGTCGAATCGCCGAGAATGAAGTTGGCCACACTCAGCGCTGGGTAGTCGGCGCTCATGTCGTTGAGCGGCAGTGCGAGCCTGCCGATCAGCATCGCATTGGCTTTATCTGGCAGTTCGAACTTGAGCGCCGCGGGCTGGTTGGGGATGAGCGGATTGGGCACTCGCGCATAGGCGCTTGGACTCTTCCACCCGCCGAAGAGCTCGGTGATCAAGGCGCGGATGGCGGCGGCGTCGAAGTCACCGACCAGCGCGAGCTCCGCATTGCTCGCGCCGTAGAATTGCGAATAAAACTTGCGGACCGAATCGGGACTGACGGCGTTGACCGTGGCCAGGGCCTCGTCGAGGGTGGGGACATAACGCGGGTCGCCGGCCGGATACGGATTGTTATGGCGGCGCAACGCCCGCTGTGCCACGGCTTGCGGTTCGGTGCGCGAGGATTCCAGCATCGAGACTCTTTCGCGCTTCAGGTTGTCGAGCTCCGTTGGCGGGAAAGACGGCTGGCGGAGAATTTCCGCAACCAGTCGCAGCGTTTCCGGCAACTGTGCGCGAAACGTCTGTCCCGACACCGTCGCGCCAACCTCGCTGCCGCCGACGCTGACTTTGGCGCGCAGCGTGTCCAGCGTGTCTTCGACTTCCTGCCGATTCTTTTTTGCGGTGCCGCGCTTCAACAGCGCGGCGGTCAGCGTGCCCTCGCTCTGCTTGCCGAAGACCGACCTTTCGTCGCCATAATGCATGGTCAGCGCGAACGTCACCGCTTCGCCCCGCGTCTTTTTCGGCAGCAACGCGACCTTCATGCCGTTGGGTAGCGTGAAGCGCTGCGTCCGCGCATCGAGGTTCGCCGTCGACGTGTCGAACACCTCGCCGGCGGCGGCGCTCGCGTCGCCCTTGTAGTCCTTGAGCATCGCCGCTACGTCTACGGTTGGGGGCGCCGGAGCCCGATCGGGTTTGGCGTCCGGCACGAACTCGCCGACGGTCACGTTCGAACGCTTGAAAAAATCGCGTGCGACTCGTTGCACGTCTTCGGCGGTGACCTTGCGGTATTGGTCGCGCTGCAAAAAAAACAGACGCCAGTCGCCCAGTGCAATCGATTCGGAAATGGCGACGCCGAGCTTTTGCGGATCGTTGATGACGTCGTCGAAGGCTTTCGCGGCCTTGGCTCGCACGCGCGCGACTTCCGCCTCGGTGATCGGCTCCTTGCTCAGGTTTTCGATGCTGGCAATCATCGCGGTCCGGGCAGGCTCGATGTCTTGGGTCTCGGGAATTTGCGCGAGGAACGAGAGATGACCCGGATCACGCATGCCCCAATGCCACGAATCGACACTCGCCGCTTTCTTGGTTTCGACGAGCGCCTTGTACATGCGGCCCGAGGGCGCGAGCGTCATGATCTCGCCCAGCGTGTCGACGGCGACGTATTCCGCGGAGGCGCCGGGAACGGTGTGGTACATGAGGCCCAGCAGTTTATTGCTGCCCACGCGTCGCAAGGTGACGTTGCGCTCGCCGTCTTGCACCGGCTCGGCCGTGTACAGATCGGGAAGCGAGCGCATCGGCTTGGGGATCGGCCCGAAGTACTTCGCGATCAGTGCGAGCGTTGCGTCGGGATCGAACTTGCCGGCGACGGTCAGGACCGCGTTGTCCGGCTGGTAATACAGCCGGTAGAACGCCTGCAGCCGCTCGATGTTGACGTTCTCCACATCGGAGCGCGCGCCGATCGGCATCTTGCCGTAGTTGTGCCACTGGTACGCAGTCGCGAGCATCTTGGACAGGAGCATGAGCGACGGATTGTTCTCACCGCTCTCCATCTCATTGCGAACGACGGTCATTTCGCTGTCGAGATCCTTTTTCGCGATGAACGAGTTGACCATCCGGTCCGCTTCCATCGCGAGCGCCCAGTCGAGGTTTTCGTTCGATGCAGTGAACGATTCGTAATAGTTGGTGCGGTCCCACGACGTCGTTCCATTGAAGCTCATGCCGCGCCGGCCAAGTTCCTGCAGCACGTTGCCGCGCGATGGCGTTCCTTTGAACACCAGATGCTCGAGCAGGTGCGCCATCCCCGTTTCGCCGTAGTTTTCGTGGACGGCGCCAACGCGATAAGTAACGTTGACCGTCGTCGTCGGTTTCGATGGATCGGGGAACAACAGCACGGTAAGACCGTTGGGCAGCCGATATTCAGTCATGCCCTCGATCGACGGCCCTTGGATGACGCCGGAGGGCAGCGCGGCCATTGCCGCAGCGGAACAGAATGCGGCGACGACGGGGAAGACGTAACGCAGTAGTAAAGCCAATTTGCCCATGGCCGACCTGAAGGGGTTAGGCGCGCGAGTATAACGGCGCGCCGCGTGATTTGTGATAACTCGGACGAGACCTGTCTTACACTGTCTGATCAAATCGCGTTGCGTTCCCCTTACCGACGGCTGCCGGTAGCATGCGGGCGAACGCGTCCGGCGCAACCAATGGAAGCGCGGTCCGTTGCAGCCGAAGGGCAACGCTCGACGCGCCGAACGCCTACGCTCCCAGCGCGACTTCCCGCAGCGGCAACGTGAACGTAAAGGTCGAGCCGGTCCCCAGTTGACTCGCGACCCAGATCCTCCCGCCATGCAGCTGGACGAACTTGCGCGAAATGGCCAAGCCCAGCCCGGTACCCTCCACTTTTTTCGCCGCCGCCCCGACTTGCCGGAACTCCTCGAACACCATCGCCTGGTCCGCGGGCGCGATCCCGACGCCGGTATCAGATACTGCAATCTCTGCCTCTCCATCGCGCACGCTCGCCCGAACTTCGACCTGTCCGCCCTCAGGCGTGAATTTCAAAGCGTTCGACAACAGATTCAACAGAACCTGCTTCACCTTGCGCTCGTCGGCATGGATCACCCCCAGGCGCTCATCAACCGTGCAGCCGAGCGTTATGCCATGTCGGTGTGCCCGCTCCCGAACCAGGATCAGCGTATTCTCGATGACCGCCCGCAGATCGAAATCGGTCGGCTCCAGCTCCATGCGCCCGGCCTCGATCTTCGACAGATCGAGAATGTCGTTGATGAGCGCGAGCAGATGCCGTCCCGACTCGAGAATGTCGGCCAGGTATTCCGCCTGCTTGGCGTTGATCTCACCGAACATCCGCTCGGCGAGGACTTCCGAAAAGCCGATGATGGCGTTGAGCGGCGTCCGCAGCTCGTGCGACATGTTGGCCAGGAACTCGCTCTTGTGGCGGCTCGCGGTCGCGATCTGCCGGCTCTTGTCCTCGATCTCCCGGAAGAGGCGCGCATTCTGGATGGCGAGGGCCGATTGCGTCGCGAAGGTCGTCATGAGCTCGATGACCTGCGGACCAAACGCACCCGCGCTGTTCCGGTTCACCACGAGCCCGCCAAGCAGGTGGTCGTCGCGCATCAGCGGTACCGCCAGCAGCGACCGGTAACCCAGTCGGATGAGGTCCGCCCGGATACGGCTCTGGTAGACGGTGTCGTCGACGATGTCGCGGATCTGGACCGGCTCGCCGGTTACCGCCAGGCGCCCGAGCGCACCCTCTCCCTTCCGGGTGGGTGTGGCGCGCAGCGCCTCGACCAGCTCATCGGGAAGTCTGTACGCGGTGTGCAGGTAGAACTGCTCACCGGCTTCGTCGTATTCCCAAAGGGCTCCACCGTCCATACCGGCGAGCTGGGTTGCGCGTGACACGATGGTGCTAAGCACGGTCTCGAGGTCGAGCGTCGAGCTGACCGCCTGTCCAACTTCGCCCAGCGCCTTGAGCTCTCCGACGGACCGCGTCAGCTCGGTAGTCCGCGCCTCCAGCTCGGTGAACAGGCGCACGTTCTCGATCGCGATCACCGCCTGGTCGGCGAAGGTCTGGAGCAGCGCGACGAGCTGTTCGGAGAAGGCCCCCGGCGCCGTGCGGGAGACTGCAATAGCCCCGATGAGAACACCATCGCGAAACATCGGCACGCCAATCCCGCTTCGCCACCCCCCGGCGAGCGCGAAATCGCGCGAATATTCCGGGTCCGCCAGCATGTCGTGCAAATTGACGACGGCGCGCGTCAATGTCGCACGGCCCAGCAAATTCTCCGGACTCGGCCGCATCGGGAACGTGCGCGCAGTGATCTCGAGCGCTTCCGCAGAGAAGCCGTGGTAGGCAAGCGGATGCAGCAGCTCGCCGTCGAATCGGGCGGCGAGACTATGGTCCGCGCCGCACAATCGAACGGCGCTCTCGACGATTGCGTCGAAGACCGGTTGTACGTCGGTCCGCGAGGTGCTGATAACGCGGAGGATCTGGCTCGTCGCCGTCTGCTGCTCCAGGGCCTCGGCGAGCGCGCGGTTGCGCGCGCCGAGTTCCGTGAACAGGCGCACGTTTTCAATGGCAATCACGGCCTGCTCGGCAAACGTCTTCAGCAATTCGATCTGGATATCGGGGAATGGCTCCGGCGCATCCCGGAACACGCTGATCGCTCCAATGGCCCGTCCATCGCGCAGCATCGGCACCGAAAGGACACTGCGGTAGTCGGCGGTCTGCGCAACATCCTGGTACACGTACTCGGGATCCATGCGCGTATCGGGGATATGGACCGTGCTGCGAGTGAGGATGGCACGCTGGGTCGATCCACCCCGGCTTGGCGGGCACGGGTAAGCCGTACGAAACGCAGCCGCGCCTTCTGGGTTCAGATTATGGAAAGCGGCTATGTGGATAAGCTCGCCGTCGTAGCTGTAAACGGCGCTGAACCGGGCGTCACACAGGCGAAGCGCATTGGCTGCCAGGGTGTCGAACACCGGCTGCGCGTCGTCCCGCGATCCGCTGATTACGCGCAGGATCTCGCTCGTCGCGATCTGTTGCTCGAGCGCGTCCGCGAGGCGCTTCTCGAGGTCACGGCATCGAACGGTCTCGTCCGGAAGCGACTTGCTGCTGACACCTGCCGCGCCTTCGGCTCGGGCCTTTGCGGGCTTTCCGCTTAATTCCATCGTCTCTCCATACGACGCCGGATGTAACGACCGTGCCGCGATCAACGCGCGGCGCGCGTCACCGCTCCCACGGGGATGGGTCGTCCCCATTCTTGTGGAAATGCAGGGGCGTAGCTTCCGGCTTCTCGACCGCGCTTAGTAGTCCGGTTCGTAAATTCGGCAACGTATGAGATCACGCAGAGACTGGCAGCATCAATACGTAGCCATATTTGCGAAAACGGGTACTTAGGCAACGACGAAGACCTTGAACCCGCCCCAGAACATGCGTTTACCGTCGAAGGGCATGGACTTGGGATCCATCATGGGCGCCATGCGCGGGTCTTTCATCACCTTGGCGTTGATCCGGTCGCGCTGTGCGCGCGACTTGTACACGATCCAGGAGAACACGACGGTTTCGTCCGGTTTGAGTTTGACGCTTTGCGGAAATGA
>JBPCLS010000023.1:0-5110 GCA_051003055.1 Casimicrobiaceae bacterium | reverse complement strand
GGCTAGCTTCTCGCGCAACGTTTCGGCAGTTTCGCGCTCGGCGATCGGGACGGTCACCACATCGATCATCGGGCGGGTATCGAGCCCGGCGTCCATCTGCATGATCGTGATGCCAGTCGCGTCGTCGCCGGCCTCGATCGCGCGTTCGATCGGCGCGGCGCCGCGCCAACGCGGGAGGGGGGACGAGTGAATGTTGAGACAACCATGGCGGGGCCAGGCAAGGACGGCGGGCGGCAGAATCAGCCCATAGGCGGCCACGACCAGCACGTCTAGAGGATGCTCGAAGAGTGCAGCGCGCGCCCCTTCGGTCGCCAAAGTCGCGAGCTGCAGCAGCGCAATATGCCTCTCAAGCGCGATTCCCTTGACCTTTGAGCCGGCGAGCTTGAGTCCGCGCCCTTGCGGCCGGTCTGGCCGGGTCAGAACGAGCCGGAGGTCTAAGCCCGCCGCGGCGATGGCCGCCAGGGCGCTGGCGGCAAAGGCTGGCGTGCCGGCGAAACCGACGCGCATGACCGGATGACTCGCCCGTCAGCCGGCGAGGCGCTGCTTCTTGCGCTGCCGGGCGGCCAGCCGGAGGCGTTTGAGCGGCGATAGATAATCGACGAAAACCTTGCCGATCAAGTGGTCCATTTCGTGCTGTATGCAAACCGCGAGCAGCCCGTCCGTCGTTCGTTCGAAGGTTTTCCCGCGCTCATCGAGCGCGCGGACAGTGACTTGGGCCGCTCGCACCACTTTGTCGTAATAGCCCGGGACCGACAGACAACCTTCTTCGCATTCGGACTGACCTTCGAAGGCGAGGATTTCGGGATTGATGAGCACCAGGAGGTCATCCTTTGTATCCGAAATGTCGATGATGATGACTCGTTTATGGACGTCGACCTGCGTTGCCGCCAGCCCGACACCAGGAGCGGCGTACATCGTCTCGGCGAGATCGTCCACCAGCTTGCGGATGTCCGGCGTGACGGCGAGCACCGGCGACGCGACTTTCTTGAGACGCGCGTCGGGGTATTCAAGGATGGGTAAAAGCGCCATGTTTAGTCAACTGAGTTTGCTAATTGAGCTTTGCCAACCGAGCTTGCCGAATGAGTTTGCCGAATAAGCTTGCCAAATAGAAGTACCGGATGCAGAATCTCCGTCAAGTCCTTATTTTGCGGCTCTTTAGGACAATAGCAAGTACTAAAGCAAACGCCGACCGAGCCCGCCCGACATCAAGAGGCTTTATGCTTCAACAGTTTAGCACACCTGCACGGACGCTCGCAGCGGCAGCTGCCCTCGGTTTGCTGACCCTGGCAGGCCCACTTCTCGGCCAAAGCCTGGGCCTCGCCGATCGCGCGCCGTCGAGTCACACGGTGCAAAAGGGCGACACGCTGTGGGGAATCGCCGGGAAGTTCCTGAAGGAGCCCTGGCGCTGGCCCGAGATCTGGCGAATGAATCGCGACCAGATCCGTAACCCCCATCTCATTTACCCGGGTGATGTCATCCGGCTCGACATTGTCGATGGCCGGCCGCAACTGTCCATCGCGCAGCGGCCGACGGTGCGGATTTCGCCGTCGACGAGAATCACCGCGCTCGAGTCCGACGCCATCCCCAGCATTCCGCCCGGCGATATCGAGCCCTATTTGACGAGGCCGCTGATTACCGGCCCGGACGGTTTCGCGGATACGGCAGAAATCCTGTCGGCGCGTAACAGCGAACGGGTCGTGCGCGGTGCCGGCGACGTTGTGTACGTTCTGGGCATGAATCCGAAGGCGGGCGACCTTTGGCATGTGTATCGCCCGGTGGGCCCGGTGACCACGTTGGATCGCCGGGAAGTGCTGGGCTACGAAGCCAAGTTTCTGGGCACGGCGCGCGTAGAAAAATTCGGCGACCTGAGCACGGTGCGGATCGAGACGTCGGTGGAGGAAATGCAAATCGGCGATCGCATGATCCCCGCCCCGCGCGAAGTTATCGCGAATTACGCCCCGCGCGCGCCCGACCGGAGCATTGACGCGCGTATCGTGCGCGTTCCTTACGAGAATATCGAGACCGGCCGCGGCTACATTGTCACGCTCGATAAGGGCCGGCAGGATGGCGTCGAGCCGGGCCATGTCCTCGCCGTCTATCGCGTCGTTCCGCCTGTCGTCGACCCCCGGCCGTCAAAACAGCAAACGTACATGCTGCGCTATCTTGACCCGACGACGATGTACACGCCCAGGGGGGAATACGTGCAACCCGCCGATGAACGCACCGGCCTCGTATTTGTGTTCCGCACGTTCGACCGGGTCTCTTATGCGATCGTGTTGAACACGACGGACCCCGTGCGCGTAGGCGACTTCGCGCGCAAGCCGTAGTTCACGAGCCTCGAACCCGGCGCGAAGCCCGCGTCCGTTTGTCGTATGGCGCACGCACCGTCAAGCGCCGATGCTCCCCCGATGGATGTGAAAGCCGCGCGGTCCGAAGCCTGGGCCGCGCTGGCGTATAAGGCCTTGCCGCTCGATACGCTGGTCACGTTACTGCGAGCATTCGGCGAGCCGTCAGCAATCCTCAATGCGTCGCGCAGCGCCTTGGCCGCCGTAGTCCCTGCAGCAGCGGTTTCGCGCCTCATGGAACCATTGCCGGAAGCGTCGGCTACGGCAATTCGCGCGTGGCTCGCCGAACCCGGGAACGAACTCATTGCCTGGGACGATCCCGAATATCCGCGCGCGCTGCTCGAACTTGGGCACGCGCCGCCGGTCCTGTACTTCGTGGGACGGCGCGAGCTCTTGAATCGGCCCGCGCTTGCGATTGTCGGCAGCCGCAATGCGACACCCCAGGGCCTGGACAACGCCCGCGCTTTTGCGCGCGCGCTCGCTGACGCAGGTTTGACGATAATCTCGGGGCTGGCACTGGGCATCGACGCCGCGGCCCATGAGGGTGCGCTCGAAGGTAACGGGGCGACGCTCGCCGTCGTAGGAACAGGATTGGACCGCGTGTATCCGGCGCGGCATCGGGAGCTTGCGCACAGGCTCGCGGCGCGCGGCGGATTGCTCTCCGAGTTTTTGCCGGGCACGCCGGCCCGGGCGAGCAATTTTCCGCGCCGCAATCGCCTGATCAGCGGCCTGGCGCGCGGCGTGCTGGTCGTCGAAGCCGCGCTGTCCTCGGGCTCGTTGATCACCGCTCGCTACGCCGGCGAACAGGGACGGGAAGTGTTCGCGATTCCCGGATCGATCCACTCGCCGCTTGCCCGAGGCTGCCACAAGCTGATTCGGGAAGGGGCCAAGCTCGTCGAGACCGCGCAGGACGTGCTCGCTGAGCTGGGGCTTGCGAACCGGACAGCGACTCTAGTTCACACGATCACAGTCGACGAAGAGGGCCCGCACGCCGCGCTCCTCGGTGCTCTCGCGGCGGATCCGGCGGACCTCGATCAACTGGCCGCGCGCACGGGGCTTTCCACGCAAGCCCTTTGCGCGAATTTGATGGCGCTCGAACTGGACGGCAAGGTCGCCGCCCTTCCTGGTGGGCGCTGGCAGCGGCGTTCTTGAGTTAGCGACCGTCGCACACCGCTCTCGTTTGCGCCAATTTCTTGCCGCACTGGTGCGACCACGGGTACCATCGGCCTCCCTTAAAACCAGCAGCCTGCCGTGTCCAAGAGTCTCATCATCGCCGAAAAGCCCTCCGTCGCCGCCGATATCGCGCGCGCACTCGGCGGATTTACTCGCCACGACGATTATTTCGAGAGCGAGCATTACGTACTGTCATCCGCAGTGGGCCATCTGCTTGAAATCGGGATGCCCGAGGACGAGGAGGTCAAACGCGGCAAATGGACGTTCGCGCATCTGCCGGCGCTACCGTCCAAATTCGCGCTGAAGCCCATCGAGAAGAACGAAGGGCGCTTGCGCACCCTGCTGCGGCTCATCAAGCGCACGGATGTCGGGCTCTTGATCAACGCCTGCGATGCGGGGCGGGAAGGCGAGCTCATTTTCCGCTACATCGTTCAATACGCGAAAACCGGCAAACCCATCAAGCGTTTATGGCTGCAGTCGATGACGGTCGCGGCGATTCGCGAGGGCTTTCACGCGTTGCGCGCCGACGAAGCGCTGCAGCCGCTCGCCGACGCTGCCGTCTGCCGCTCCGAATCCGACTGGCTCGTCGGCATCAACGGCACGCGCGCGATGACCGCGTTCAACTCGAAGTCGGGCGGCTTTCAATTGACAACGGTCGGCCGCGTGCAGACGCCGACCCTCGCGATCCTGGTCGATCGGGAAGCGCGAATCCGCGCGTTCAAGCCGCGCGACTATTGGGAACTCATCGCGACTTTTCGCGCGGCGGGCGGCGATTACACCGGCCGTTGGTTCGATGAGAAGTGGAAAAAGCCGGAAGACGACCCCGAGCAACGCGCCGAGCGGTTCTGGGACGGCGAAAAAGCGCGGGCGGTGGCCGACAAGTGCGTGGGGCAGCCGGGTGTGGCGACCGAAGAAGCGCGGCCTTCCACGCAAATTGCTCCGCTGCTCTACGACTTGACGAGCCTGCAACGCGAGGCCAACGGCCGGTTCGGGTTTTCGGCGCGAACGACGCTGTCGCTCGCGCAGGCGCTCTACGAAAAACACAAGGTCTTGACGTACCCGCGGACCGACGCGCGGGCGCTGCCGGAGGATTACCTTCCCACCGTCAAAGCGACACTTGAAGAGTTGGCCGGAACGAACGCCTTTGGCCGCTTCGCGCGCGAAATCGTCAAGCAGAAGTGGGTAAGGCCGAACAAGCGGATCTTCGACAACACCAAGATTTCGGATCACTTCGCGATCATTCCGACCCTGGTCAAACCGAAGCACTTAAGCGAGATCGAAGCGAAGCTCTATGACTTCGTGGTGCGGCGGTTCCTCGCCGTGTTCTATCCGCCCGCCGAGTACCTGCTGACGACGCGGATCACGCGCGTTGCCGAAGAACCCTTCAAGACCGAGGGGAAGGTCCTTGTCGCACCCGGATGGCTCGCCGTGTACGGCAAGGAGGCGCAAGGTGACGAGCGCACGCTCGCGCCCATCACGCCCAACGAACGGGTTGCGACCGAGAAAATCGACGTCGTCGCCCTTGTCACCAAACCGCCCGCGCGATTGAACGAAGCAACACTCTTATCGGCAATGGAAGGCGCAGGCAAAGC
>JBPCLS010000022.1:0-16880 GCA_051003055.1 Casimicrobiaceae bacterium | reverse complement strand
TAGTCGCCATGCAGAATGCCGTCCAGCCGGCGGATCACCGTCCACTCGAGCCGCCTTAAGACAGCCTCAGGCGTTTGCATCGAGACGGACATGGGTCTCGAGCGGCTTCTCGGGCCGCGGCACGTGCTGCATGATGCGCAGGATCAACTGATCGGCGGACTGCGCGTCAGCCAACGCTTCGTACGAAAGGGAGAGTCGGTGCCGCAGGACGTCGGGTGCCAGATCCGACACGTCCTCGGGCAGCACGTACGCGCGTCCGCGCAGGAACGCAAGCGCGCGCGCGGCCTCGATCAGATGGATGGTGGCGCGCGGGCTCGCGCCGTAGGTCACATAGCGCGCGAGATCGGCGATACCGTAGCGATCGGGATTGCGCGTCGCGGCGACGAGTCGTACCGCGTATTGCATGAGCGACGGGTCGACGTACCCCAGACGACATTGGCGCTGCAGCGCCGCAAGCTCATCGGTCGTGGCCACTTCGCCGACGACCTGCGCGAGACCTGTCACCCGTTCGACGATGACGAACTCTTCCGCCTCGCTCGGGTAACCGACCAGCACTTTCATCATGAACCGATCCACCTGCGCCTCAGGCAGCGGATACGTGCCTTCGGTTTCGATTGGATTCTGAGTCGCCATGACCAGAAACGGCGTGGGCACAAAATGCGTCTGGCCGGCGATTGGCACCTGGTATTCCTGCATGACCTCGAGCAACGCGCTTTGCACCTTTGCCGGCGCCCGGTTGATTTCGTCGGCCAGGAGCAGATTGGTGAACACGGGACCGAGCGCCGTGTTGAATTCGCTGGTCTTCTGGTTGTAGATGCGCGTTCCGACGAGATCCGCGGGGACGAGATCGGGCGTGAACTGGATCCTCTTGAACTGGCCGCGGATGGTCCGTGCGAGCGTCTTGACGGTCAGCGTCTTGGCGAGTCCCGGGACCCCTTCGACGAGCAGATGTCCCTGCGCGAGGATCGCCACCAGCACACGCTCGAGAAAGTGGTCCTGGCCGACGACGACCCGCTTCACCTCGTAGAGGATCTGCTCCATCAGCGAGGTCACTTCGGGGCGGCTGGTTGCCTTATCGTTCATGCGCTTTTAACCTCGGATGGTGCTGCGTCAAAACGGAGAAATGCCGATCGCAGCCGCGGCGTTCTCGATGGGTACGGCAAAGCCGATGCCGACGAACACGTGCTGCCCGGTCGGATTGAGAATGGCGGTGACGATGCCCACCACTTGGCCATCGGTGGTCAAAAGCGGCCCACCGGAATTGCCTGGATTGACCGCGGCGTCGAACTGGATGAGATTGGTCAGCAGCCGCTCGCCTTTTTCCGATTGGTATTCGCGCCGCAGGCCGGACACGACACCGGCGGACACCGACGGGCCAATGCCGAACGGGAATCCGACGGCGATGACCTCGTCGCCCATGGCAAGGTCGCTGGTCGAGCGCAACGTCGCCGCGGGCAGGTCGTCCGGCAGCGTTTTCGCCTGCAGCACGGCAAGGTCGTGCTCTGGCCGAACGCCGATGATTGCGGCATCGGATTCGAGCCCATCGGAGAATTCCACTTTGATCCGATCCGCCCCGACCACGACGTGCATGTTGGTCAGGATGATCCCGGTGTCGACGATGACCACACCGGTGCCGATACCTCGCGGGGCATCTAGATCCATTCCGGGCGGTAGCCCGATGCCATGGACGCGGACAACGGAGCGCCGCACGGCCTCATACGCTTTCGCTGCGGCGGAAGGCAGTTGCCCCTGTTCGAGCGTATGCAGCACCGCTGCGTCGATATCCTTCTGCGTGATTGCGCGCGGCGTTGACGTCATCGCCCCGTGCACGAGGATCACCGCCAGCGCGAAAAGCCCGGCGCCGGCAAAGAGCAGCGGCCGTTCATACCGCGAGTAAAAACCGCGCCACCGCGTGCCGCGGGGTGGCGCCTCGGCGGGCGACTGCGCAGGGTCGGTAACGGAATGGGGGCCTTCTGCTAAGCGGGTATGCGCGGATGGGCGCGGCACCGCTGTCTTGCGCGCCCGGCTCGAACTGCTGTAGAGCGTGATTTTTTTCATGGCGAATTCGATAGCGAGTTACTCTCCGGCCTTGTACAGATATCCTAACAGCCCGCCAAGGGCCAGCCAGAAAGCCGCGTTGGCAAGGTACGTTGCACGGACGAAATCCTGCGCCAATTCAATCGGAGCCGTCGCCCCATGCATCGCCGGCTGCGGCGCGCCGATCGCATGCGGAGCGGCGAGCAGGACAAGACCCAGGACGCGGATCATCGACTGCCTGGAGAAAGCCACCAGCCACAGCCCCGCAGCGGAGAAGAGCACCGTTACGACCCACCATAGCTCGCGCTCGCGCAGCGGAGCGGCTTGCACGCCGGGTAGCTCTGGCGGCAGCCCCAGCGAAGGCGCGACAAAGAACACCGCGTAGCCGGCCGTGCCCCAAATGAGCCCGGCCCGCCAACCTGTCTGGCCTTGCAGGGAAATGGCCGCGGCAAGCAACAGCGCGAAGCCGGTCGCGAGAAACGTATTGGATACCGCGGTTGCGACGAGACGTTCGGAGCCGGTGTGCGGTGCCCAAGCCGCATGGGGCGGTCCGCTGGACAAATGTCCGTGCGCTGACTTCGCTAGAGCGACCGCGGCTTCCTCAGACACCTCCGCCTTGCGGATGAGGGGCGTGACTTCGACTTGCTGAATCGCCGTCAGCAGCAAACCGGAACACACACCCGCCAACGCGGCTGAGGAGACGATCCGCCTGAACATTCTTGATTTTCCCTCTAATTAGTGGCAGGGAAAACCAGCGGAATGGCGCGTGTCGTGCGCGCCGTTGTGAATTTCCTCGGTCTGCGCAAAACCCGCACCGTAAAGAAGCATGAGGCCGAGAACGGCTGCGAAGAGTGGCGCTAGTTTCCCGGACGAAGCAGCGGCTTTCCGCGGCCCCGACTCCACGTTCACGAAATTCGGCACCGATGGCATCGGACAAACCTCCTTCAAACGTCACCCGGCTGCGCGGACAGATCAGCCGGCAATTGTATCGGTTGACCGTGCGGCGTTCGGCGCGCGGCCTCCTCCCACTGCCGCCGACGCTCAAGCAACAGCGTGTCGTTGACCAGACCTTTGCGGGCGGCAAGACGCTCGAGCGCGGTCAGCCAGTGCCGGTAGTAGTGTTCGCCGGTGTCCGCCTCTCCTCGTTGCCGTACGTCGGCGATCACCGCGGCCAAGGTGTCTGCCCACTCTTTCCAACTGAACTCGCCGCGCTCATGCAACGAGAGTGTCATCGCGAACGCCTGTGCTTCCCACGGGGCGTTGAACACCGGCCCATCTGCGTCGCGCGGCAAACCGGGCAGTTCGACTTGCAACGCAGGCAGCGCTCGCGCGACGGCGGCCGATCCGGTGGAGGAGGGCGTCACGGTAGTCACGTTTTTAATAGCCCTTCAAATACGGCTCCCAGCAGTCCACATGGACCGCCGCGGCGGTCGTGTCGAGTCCCCAAAGTTCGCTTGCCGCGAAGCGCACCGTATAAAGCCATTGCGCTTCGTCACCGGCGCCGCGCGCGTTGGCATCGGCAAACACATGCGCGCCGTGCACCATCGCGACGGTACCGCGCTTGCCACGGCAGTACCGCGGCAGCCGGGTATGCGATTGCGGATGCAACACGCGTGTCCGCACGGCGTCGCCAACGGCATAACGCGCCGAGCCCGCGAGCGCGCGTTGCGTGGAGTTGCCGCGGGCAAGTGCTAAGGCAACGCGCTCGGCAGTGAGAACGCCTCGGGTTCTTGCCGGCGGTTCACACAATCGCCCGTCGGCCAGCTCCTCGGACGTGACTAAGCCACGCTCCAGCATGAGTTTGCTTAAGCCATCGAGCCAGACCTGGTAGTAGCTGCTCGCCAGATACTGCGCGGGTGGCAGGCTTTCGCGCGCCGCACGCGCCTGGTCCAGGTTCCACATACCCGCGCCGGCCATCGCCAGGGTCAGCCCGAAGGCGCGCCGTTCCCACTCATGGTGGAACGGCGGCTCGTGCTGCTCGGGCAGGACAGGTCCGAAATTCTGCAATCCACCCATGTCATGCACGCCGTTCATGGCCGCTCCTGCGGAGTTTGCGGCGGCGCTTGCGGCACGCTGGTACCGATCATCGAATCACGGGTGACAAGCGTAGAGAGTTGCTCTTCGGTCCAGCCATCGGTCTCCGGCGGCCGCTCGGGTAGAACCAGATAGCGGATCTCGGCGGTCGAATCCCACACGCGGATTTCGACGTCATCAGGAAGCGCCACGCCGAAATCGGCAAGCACACCGCGAGGATCGATGACGGCACGCGCACGATAGGGAGCGGCCTTGTACCAGACCGGCGGCAGGCCCAGCACTGGCCACGGGTAGCAGGAGCAGAGCGTGCAGACGACCATGTTGTGCACGCGCGCTGTGTTCTCGAGCGCCACCATGTGCTCGCCCTGCCGGCCGGTATAACCAAGCGACGCAATCGCAGCGGTGGCATCGTCCAGCAGCCACTTGCGATAATGTGCATCGGCCCATGCCTTGGCCACGACCCGTGCCCCATTGTGCGGTCCGACCTTGGTCTCATAGGTCTCGACCAGCAGATCGAGGGCTTTGGGGTCGACATAACCTTTTTCCACCAGCAGCGATTCGAGCGCACGCACGCGCATGTCCATGTCGGTCAGCTCGGAGCCGTCGTTCGGGAGCGCATGTCCGTCGGCCTGAGCGTGATGATGCTCATGTCGATGGCCGGATTTGTCGTGCGCCATACTTGACCCATTTAGTTGTGGCGACCCAGTCGTGCGCCTTGCGGTGGTTATTCTGCTACAAACAGCGCGTTCGGTGGGGTCATGGGGTCAGACCCATAGGTCGTGCGGCATGGGCTCTTGACTTTCGATCCGACCCCGGCGCTCAATGTTGCCCTTCCTTATTATCTCGCGAGAAGATATGCCAATTCGATCGCTGCGCTCCATCGTTGCCGGCAAGACGCCAATCACCGCAGCCAAGACTGCCACGGTCCTCGAGGCGGCGGGTCGGATGAAGCAGCAGAACATCGGGGCTCTGCTGGTCGTCGACGGCTCGCGACTCATCGGCGTCTTCACCGAGCGCGACGCGCTGTTTCGCGTCCTCGCCGCCGGCCTCGACCCTGGTCGCACGCGGCTTGCCGAAGTCATGACCCCGCAGCCGCAAACCATCCATCCGGACGAACCGTTCCAGAATGCGCTGCGAATCATGCACAAGGGTAAGTTTCGGCACTTGCCGGTCGTGGAATACGACCGGCCGCTGGGCATCGTGTCGATACGTGACGCGTTGGATGAAGATTTGGACGAGTTTCGCGTCGCTCTCATGCAGCAGGAGGAAACGCGGGAGTGAAATACCGCACGCTCCCCGGCACTCAGTTGCATGTCTCTCACGTCTGTTTGGGCACGATGACGTGGGGCGAGCAGAACAGCGAAGCCGAGGCCCATGCCCAGCTCGACTATGCGAGTGCGCAAGGCGTCAATTTCATCGACACCGCCGAGATGTATCCAGTGCCGCCGAACGGCGCGACGCAAGGGCGCACCGAGGCATATCTCGGCAGTTGGCTCGCGCGCCGGCCCCGAGGCAATCTCGTCATTGCGACCAAGGTCGCGGGTCCGGGGCGTCGCGATTGGATCCGCAGCGGCCGCACCGATCTCACGCGCGATGTCATTGCCGAGGCGGTCGATACGAGCCTCGCGCGGCTGCAGATCGAGTACATCGACCTCTATCAGATCCACTGGCCGCAGCGCAACGTGCCGATGTTTGGCGCGACCGAGTATGACCCGGCCAAGGAAAAAGATGGACCGTCGATTCGGGAACAGGTCGCCGGGATGGCTGCGCTAATTGAGGCCGGGAAGATTCGCCACTATGGGCTGTCGAACGAGACGGCGTGGGGCGTGTGCGAGTTTCAGCGCGCTGCCAAGGAGCTCGGCGTTGCGGGCCCCGTCACGATTCAGAATAGCTGCAGCCTGGTCTCGCGCAACGTCGACAACGATCTCGCGGAAGCGCTATTCCGCGAACAAATGTCTCTGCTCGCGTATAGCCCCCTTGCGGGCGGCATGCTGTCCGGCAAGTACTTGAGCGGCGCGCAACCACCGAAATCGCGCTACACGCTGTTCGACGGGCTGGGTGCGCGGTTTAAGAAGCCGATCGTGCACGAAGCGATCGAGGCCTACGCGGCGCTCGCCAAGCGGCGTGGTTTGTCGCTGGTGCAACTCGCGCTCGGCTATGTTGCGTGCCGCTGGTATCTGGGTGCTGCGATCATCGGCGCGACGACGATGGCGCAGCTCGCTCAAGATATCGACGCGGCGCAAATGGAGCTCGACGGCGAGACCTTGGCAGAGATCGCTGCGACGCAAATTCGCTATCCGAATCCGGCGGGGTGAGCGGCCTTGTGATCGCCTCGCTGACATGATGCCGTGTGTGGTTGCCCTCGCCAAGCAACCGGTCGCCGGCCAGGTGAAGACCCGGATGGCGTTGACGCTTGGCGCAGAAACGGCACGAGAATTGTACCGGTGCGCCCTGGCCGACACCGTCGACCTGCTGCGCGCATTTACAGAAGTCCACCGGGTGCTGAGTTACGCTCCCGACACCGTGGACGCGCACGACTACTTCTCGTCGTTGGCCTCCGACTTCATTCTCGTTGCGCAGCGCGGCGCCGATCTCGGCGAGCGCTTGCTGCATACGTTTCAGGCGCTGCACGCAAAGAGGTTTGCGCCGATGGTACTCATCGGCAGCGACACTCCGAGCTTGCCGCGCAGCTACGTCGAACAAGCGCTTGCGCTGCTTGACCAACCCGAGACCGATGCCGTATTGGGTCCGGCAGCCGACGGTGGGTATTATCTGCTCGGGATGCGCGCACCGTTAGCGCCGCTGTTCCAGGACATTCGTTGGAGCACCGAGACTGTCGCGCGGCAGACACGCGAACGCGCGGAGGAACACTTGCTGTGTCTTAAGGAAGTGCCGGTGTGGTACGACCTCGATACGGCGGAGGACTTGCAGCACCTGTACCGCGAGGTGTCGCGTAGCGGTGATCGCCGCGCTGCGCATACGTGCGATTTCGTCAGGTCGCATGGCTTGGCCTAGCGTTTGCGTCGATAGCGATGGCTCGGGTTTGTTAAAATAACTCTCTACGCCGTCGCGGGATTGACCGGCGTTGGGCTCCCCTCATACGCAGCGAAATGTCCCAATTCGCGTTTCGACTTGGCCGGAATAGGCACTCCATGCGTCTACACCACTCGATGTTGTGCTCACTGATGGCGGTGGGCGTTGCGGCATGCGGCGATTTAGCCAAGTTGCCTGTCTCCGCCGGCACGGGGCCCAACCCGACTCTCCCGCCGCCCGTCAACACGCTGATCCCGACGGTGAACATTGCGCCGGCCAAGGGATGGCCCGCAGGCGCGACGCCGGCAGCGGCGCAGGGGACAGTGGTAGCGAGATTTGCCGAGGGGCTCGACCACCCGCGCTGGATCTATGTGCTGCCCAACGGCGACGTGTTAGTTGCCGAGACCAACGCGCCACCGAAGCCCGAGGATGGCCAGGGCATCAAGGGCTGGATCATGAAGCAGATGATGAAAGTGGCCGGCGCCGGCGTGCCCAGCGCCAACCGCATCACGCTGCTGCGCGATACCAACGGCGACGGTATAGCCGAGACCCGCTCGGTGTTTCTCGATGGGCTGAACTCGCCGTTCGGTATGGCGCTGGTGGGCAACCATTTCCATGTCGCCAACGCGGACGCGGTCGTGCGCTTTCCGTACACGCAATGTGAGTTGAAGATTACGGCGCCGGGGACCAAGGTCGTCGACCTGCCCGGAGGCCCGATCAACCATCATTGGACCAAGAATGTCATTGCCAACGCCGATGGGACCAAACTCTATGTGACGGTTGGCTCCAACAGCAACGTCGCCGAGAACGGCATGGAGAATGAGCAGGGACGCGCGGCGATCTGGGAGGTCGACGTCAAGACCGGTAACCATCGCGTCTTCGCGTCGGGTCTGCGCAACCCCGTTGGGATGGCTTGGGAGCCCCAGAGCGGCGCGTTGTGGACGTCGGTCAACGAGCGCGACGAAATCGGCAGCGACCTGGTGCCGGACTACATGACCTCGGTGCGCGATGGCGGCTTCTACGGCTGGCCGTACAGCTATTTCGGCCAGCACGTCGACGTGCGCGTGCAGCCGCCACGCCCGGACCTCGTCGCCAGCGCGATCCCACCCGATTATGCGTTGGGGCCGCACACCGGTTCGCTCGGGTTGACTTCCGCGCAAGGCACGACGTTACCGGCGCAGTTCGCGCGTGGAATGTTCATCGGGCAGCACGGCTCGTGGAATCGCAAGCCGCGCAGTGGCTACAAGGTGATTTATGTTCCATTCACCAATGGCAAACCGGCTGGTGACCCAGTCGATGTCTTGACGGGATTCGTCACCGACGATGGGAATGCACTAGGGCGGCCGGTGGGTGTTGCCATCGATAAGCAGGGCGCATTGCTGGTTGCCGATGATGTGGGCAACATCATTTGGCGCGTGAGCGGTGCCATGCGGTGAGTGCGCTCGGCCTCTTTGCAGGGTTGCGTGAAATGGTCGTCGCGTGTCGGCCTCAAGCAGCGATTCGCGATTGCTCGCCGCCCGGCAAGCCGGGCCTCGCCGCTCACGCTGCTCGGCCTCTTTGCAGGGGCGGCCGTTGCTTCGCTAACAAGATCTGGCTCCGGCTTCCGCCGGAATGATAGGACTTCGGCGTATGCGTTGACAAAGTAGCTACCGGAAGCTACCATGAATACATGCGGGTCGTGGGTCTGAAAATTCTGAAGAACAAGCTCAGCGAGTATGTGCGCTTAGCAGCCGCCGGCGAGACGGTGCTCGTGACTGACCGGGATCGCATCATCGCAGAACTGGTGCCGCCGCGCGCCGAACGCAGCACTTTGGTGGCTGATGCCCGGCTGGCGGAAGCGGTGCGCCAAGGCTGGCTTACCCCCCCGGCTTTTGTCTCCCGCGAGCCGCCGCCGCGGCTGCCGATCGCGCCGACACGCGAACTGCTCGAGGAATTGACGCGCGATCGAGACGCGCGGTGATTTATCTAGATACCTCGGTTGCGCTGGCGCACTTGCTGGGCGAAGACCGCGCACCGCCGGTTACGCTATGGGATAAGGTTTTGGTCTCGAGCCGACTGATTCAATACGAGTTGTGGACCCGCATTCACGCCCGCAAACTGGCGTCCTCCCATGGCGAGGCTGTGCGTGTTCTGCTCGGGCGAGTTGCGTTGCTGGAGTTGGCGCCACCCGTGCTTGCGCGCGCCCTCGAGCCGTTCCCGGTGTCCGTACGCACGCTGGACGCGTTGCACCTCGCGTCCATCGAGTTTCTGCGCAGCGAAGGACAGACCGTTAAGCTTGCAACGTATGACGATCGTTTACTCGCCGCAGCGCGAGCGCTGGATGTCGAGGTACTTGCGTTATAGCCTTTCGGCGTTGTTTACCTCAATTACACAGCCAGAAATCTCGGTCACAGACAGAGGTCAGCGCTCAAAGCTACCCTCGCCCAAGGGGCGAACGAGTAGCGTTAATCACCGCGCGGGGTTGCACTTTCACGCCGATCCCTCATCTCTAAGTTAATCGACTTTCCTCCTGGTCAATCGACGTCAATGCCATCCGCATTATTCCATCCGGCGGTAGACGCTTGGTTCCGTAAGCACTTTAGCGCTGCCACGGAACCGCAGGCGCGCGCCTGGCCGCTGCTTCAGGCACGGCAGCATGCGCTGATTGCGGCTCCCACCGGGTCGGGCAAGACGCTGGCCGCCTTTCTTGCCGCCATCGACGGACTGGTGCGCCGCGGTGTCGAAGCTCCACTCCCCGATGAGACGTTCGTCGTCTATGTCTCGCCGCTCAAGGCGCTTTCCAACGACATTCAGCGCAACCTCGCAGCGCCGCTGGCGGGCATTCGCGCCGAGCTTAAGGCGCTCGGGTTCCTCGACGTCGAGATCCGCACGTTGGTGCGCACCGGCGACACCCCGCAAGCGGAACGGGCCAGCATGCGGAAGCGGCCGCCGCACATCGTCGTCACGACTCCGGAATCGCTCTATGTGTTGCTCGGTTCGGAATCGGGACGCACGATGTTATCCACCACCAGGACCGTCATCGTCGATGAAATCCACGCGCTGGCTGGCAACAAGCGGGGAAGCCATCTGGCGCTCTCGCTCGAGCGGCTGGAGGCGTTGACGGCGGAGTCGCTCGTGCGCGTGGGGCTCTCCGCAACACAAAAGCCGATCGCAGAGATTGCGCGCTTTCTGGTGGGCACGCGGGGAGGGCGCTGCGCCATCGTCGATACCGGACACGTCCGTCCGCGCGATCTCGCGCTCGAGGTCCCGTCCTCACCTCTTCAAGCGGTGATGTCGACCGACGTCTGGAAGGAGGTCTACGCCCGGCTCGCGCAGTTGACCCGTGAGCATCGCACCACGCTCATTTTCGTCAACACGCGGCGCATGGCGGAGCGCGCGGCTCGGCATCTGTCGGAGTTGCTCGGCGCCGAGCACGTCATGTCCCACCACGGCAGCATGGCCAAGGAACTTAGGCTGAAGGCGGAACAGCGACTCAAGAACGGTGAATTGAAGGCGCTGATCGCGACCGCCTCGCTCGAGCTTGGCATTGACATCGGCGATGTGGAACTGGTGTGCCAGCTGGGTTCGCCGCGTTCCATCGCGACATTCGTGCAGCGCGCTGGGCGCGCTAGCCACCAAGTCGGCGGCGTGCCCAAAGCCCGGATCTTTCCGCTGTCGCGCGACGAGCTGGTCGAATGCGCGGCGCTGCTGGACGCCGTTCGGCTGGGGGAGCTTGACCGCTTGAAGACTCCACCGCAGCCGCTCGACGTGTTGGCGCAACAGATCGTGGCGGAGGTCGCCGCGCGCGAGTGGCCGGGAGACGCGCTGTTCGATCTCGTGACGCGCGCCTATCCCTACGCCAATCTGACGCGGGAAGACTATCTGCAAGTCGTCCGCAACCTCGCAGACGGATTCAATACTCGCCGCGGCCATCGTGCTGCCTACTTGCATCGAGACGCGGTGAACGGTGTGTTGCGCGGCCGGCGGGGTGCACGACTCACCGCACTCACTTCCGGCGGAGCCATTCCCGATACGGCGGACTACGACGTCGTGCTCGAGCCTGCCGGGCAACTCGTCGGTACGGTCAACGAGGACTTCGCCGTCGAAAGCCTGGCCGGCGACATCTTTCAACTGGGTAACACCTCGTACCGGATCCTGCGAATCGAAGCGGGACGGGTGCGCGTCGAGGATGCCCACGGTCAACCGCCGACCATTCCGTTCTGGCTCGGCGAAGCGCCTGGGCGCAGCGATGAGCTGTCGCACGCCGTTTCGCGACTGCGTGCAGAAGTTGAAGCGCACGCGGACAAGCCGTCAGCCATTGCGCACTTGACCGGGCAAATGGGCATCGCGCCGGCGGCGGCCGTGCAGCTCGTCGATTACCTTTGTGCGGCGCGTGCTGCGCTGGGTGTTTTGCCCACGCAGAAGACGATCGTGTTGGAGCGCTTCTTCGATGAATCGGGCGGCATGCAACTCATCATTCATTCGCCGTTCGGCAGCCGCATCAACCGCGCGTGGGGCCTGGCGCTGCGCAAGCGGTTTTGCGTCAAGTTCAATTTCGAATTGCAGGCAGCGGCGACCGAAGACGCGATTGTCCTATCGCTGTCGACCAGCCACAGCTTCCCGCTTGCAGACGTCGCGCGCTATCTGCAATCGAAGACCGTTCGCCCGGTCTTGATCCAGGCAATGCTCGATGCGCCGATGTTCGCGGCGCGCTGGCGCTGGGTCGCGGGAACGTCGCTTGCGTTGCCGCGTTATCAAGGCGGCAAGAAAGTGGCCGCGCCATTGCAGCGGATGCGGGCAGAGGATTTGCTGGCGGCGGTGTTTCCCGACCAGATCGCGTGTGCCGAAAATATCGTGGGTGAGCGCGAAGTGCCCGACCATCCGCTGGTTAGCCAAGCCATCTACGACTGTCTGCATGAGGCGATGGACATCGATGGGCTCGAGCAGTTGCTGCGCAGCATCGAAGCCGGTGCGGTGGAAATCGTCGCGCGCGACTTGACCGGGCCATCGCCGCTGGCGCTCGAGATCCTCACCGCGCGCCCGTATGCGTACCTGGACGACGCGCCGCTGGAAGAGCGTCGCACACAAGCGGTGATGAGTCGTCGCTGGCTCGACGACGAAGCCGCCGCCGACCTGGGCCGGCTCGACGTCGCGGCGATCGACTGTGTGCGCGCAGAAGCCTGGCCGGAGGCAGTCAACGCGGACGAGTTGCACGATGCGCTGCTGGGCTTGGGGTTTGTCACCGAAGACGAAACTCGCAACGAGTGGACATCCTTTCTCGCGACGCTCGCGGAAGCTCGTCGCGCGGCGCGCGTTGACATGGGTAGCGTCGCCGGCGTGCCCGCGGCGCGCGCATCGGCCGCTGTGGGAAGCGGTGCGCAGCGGCTGTGGGTTGCGGCGGAGCGGTTACCGCAGTTTCGGTGCGTGTATCCGCACGTGCAGTGGTCCCCACCGATCGACGCACCCGATGAATTCGCGCGCCATGTTTGGTCGCGGGAGGATGCGCTGGTGGAAATCGTGCGCAGCCGTCTCGAAGGCCTGGGGCCGGTCACCGGCGCTGCCATCGCCGACTCGTTGCAGCTCCCGCTCTCCGACGTCGAGCCTGCGCTTCTCAAGTTGGCCGCAGAAGGTGTCGCGATGAGCGGCGCGTATACGCCAGGATCGGCAGAGCTTGAGTGGTGCGATCGCACGCTCCTTGCCCGCATCCACCGCTACACGGTCAAGCGGTTGCGCCAGGAAATCGAACCGGTCTCGAGTCAGGACTTCGTCCGCTTTCTTTGCCGCTGGCAGCACACGATCCCGAGCGAGCGACGCCAGGGACCGGACGCGCTGGACGCGATCATCGTGCAGTTGCAAGGGTTCGAGGCGCCCGCCGCCGCGTGGGAGTCGGAAATCCTGCCGGCGCGTCTGGAAAACTACGACTTCACCTGGCTGGACGATCTTTGCCTTTCGGGTCGCGCCGTGTGGACGCGGCTTACGCGCCCCGCGGCCAACACGGCGGCGAACAATCCCGGCCCGATTCGCACGACGCCGGTGACGCTGCTGCCGCGGCGCAGCTCCCCACTCTGGACGCGGGCGGCCGCCGCGCCGTCCGGGGATCCCCCACAGCTCAGTTCGCGCGCGCAGGCAGTGGCCGATCAGTTGCGCGCGCACGGCGCCTCGTTTTACGACGAGATCGTGGAAACTACCGGCTTGCTGCGCACGCAGGTCGAAGACGCACTGGCCGAGCTGGTAGCGCTAGGGCTCGTGAGTTCGGACAGCTTCGCTGGGCTGCGCGCACTGCTCACGCCGTCGGAACGGCGCAAGCCCTTCGGTGGCGGCAAGCGGCATCGACGCAGCGCGTTGTTCGGGATCGAGGATGCCGGGCGGTGGGCGCTTCTCAAGCGATCGCTGCCGGGTGCGGCCCCTGTGGGCGGTTACGCCGAGCCCGATCCCGAAACAATCGAGCACATCGCGCGCACGATGCTGCGCCGTTATGGTGTCGTGTTCTGGCGGCTGCTGCAGCGCGAAGCGGCGTGGCTGCCGCCGTGGCGGGAACTGCTGCGCGTGCTGCGGCGCCTGGAAGCCCGCGGCGACATTCGCGGCGGGCGATTCGTCGCCGGCGTCTCCGGCGAACAGTTCGCACTTCCCGAGGCGGTGGGACTGCTGCGCGAAACGCGGCGGGCACCGTTATCGAACGTTTTAATATCGGTAAGCGGCGCCGATCCGTTGAACCTCGTCGGCGTCATCGTGCCCGGGCCGAAGGTGCCGGCGCTCACCAATAATCGCGTGCTCTATCGCGATGGCGTGCCGATCGCCGCGCTTATCGCCGGCGAAGTGCAGTGGATAAAAGAACTCGAACTCTCTGAGGCGCGCGTGGCGGAGGATGCATTGATCAGGCGGCAGGCAGGATCGCCGCTGATGGCATATTTGCGGTAGCGAAGTCGCGGGGCTTAGAGCTTTTACCCGTGCGCAAGCGTATTTGCGCTCTGCAAATTGATGTATTGCACAAACCGCGCAGAGGTCCATAATGACCCTGTCATACGTTGCTCAATGGTCAAAGGAACCCGACATGCTCAATTTCAATCGCCGCGATCGCTCGTCCGACGCCAAGAATTCCGATAAGTCCGTGCTCAGGCCCGCGATCTATGACCCGCCCGGATCTCTCGTCAAGCCGACCGGGGGAATCGCGGCACGCTCACCGACTCCGGCGACCATATCGACGCCGGACAGCCCTGCCCCTGCCTCCGCATCGCCGCGCGACGGTGCCGCGCAGGTGCTCGGGCCCGCGTCGGGGATCGCCATTCCCGAGGCGCAGCCCAGCACAGCCCCGGGGAGCAAACTTTTCGTTGGCGTCAACATCAAGCTCAAGGGCATCGAAATTTCCGATTGTGACCAGCTGATCATCGAGGGGCATGTGGAGGCGACGGTCCACAGCAAAGGCATGCAGATCGCCAAGCCTGGAACGCTGAAAGGGACCGCATTAATCGATGTTGCCGAAGTCCACGGCGAATTTTCAGGCGAACTGACCGCCCGCACGCGGCTCGTGGTGCACGGTACAGGCCGGGTCTCCGGTACCATCCGTTACGGCAAGCTGATAGTTGCGGAGGGTGGCGAACTCAGCGGAGACGTGAAGCGGCTAGATGCCTCGGTCGAGCAGGGGCAACCGTCACGCAATCCGGTGACCGGTGCGCGACACGTGCTGGCACCCGCGAGCGAAATCGGGTCGCATTAAACACGCTGCGTGCCTTCGGGTACGCGCGAGCGGCGAATGAATCCGACACCTGCGACTGGACCATCACAACTGACTTAATGCAGCGGGTTCTTGATCGCGGTTATCTTCACCGAGATGCCGTGGCGGTGGGCTTGTCAGCAGTCGCGTTTTACTAAACGCTGCCTTCGAGAAAGTTCACCCGGCTCGCCGTAGCGCGCGGCCATCGCAACGACCGCCGACCGCGCAGCGTCAGCGCTTTGTCTACTCGCGTCAGTCTACTTTCGCGCCCGAATCCTCGACGAGCTTGATCCACATCGGATACTCGCATGCAACGTGTTGTGCATGACCAGCATCGCCGGGATCAGCGTAAAGCGTGCGACCGGAACGAAGTCCTTGACCGGATTGAAAACAGTCTTGGTGTAAAGCGCCTGGTTGATGCCATGCGTGCCGTTGGTGCCGTGCAGCAGCGTCTAGCCGACAGGCGCCGCGCGCGCAACGTCCGCCGCGCCAATGTTTCCGCCGGCGCCGGGCTTATTGTCGATCACGATCGACTGGCCCAGGATCTGCGACGCCTTGGGCACGATCGCGCGGGCCAGATCGTCGGCCTCCCGCCGCGTGCGCGAAATCCACAATGACGAAATATCGCGGCGTTCGCGTATCATGGTCTCGCCCAAGCTGGCATGGTTCCAGCGCCACGACCGCACACCCTTAAAGGAGAAAACATCATGGCTAAGAAAGCGTCCGGTGAAGGCGTCTACCGCGTCACCGAGGTGATCGGCACGAGCAAAACCTCTTGGGAAGATGCAGCGAGTAAAGCAGTGGCAGCGGCAAGCAGGACGCTGCGCGACCTGCGGATTGCGGAGGTGTCCAAGCTGGACATGAGAGTCGAAGCCGGCAAGGTCGTGGCCTTCCGGGCCCGCGTTATGCTGTCGTTCAAGTACGAGGGCTGAACAGCAATCGGGACATACACGTTTTCTCGCAGAAACACTGCGAGGTTAACGTCGTCTGTCCCCAATGTTCGAACTGCATCGCATGGCGAATGACCGCGAGCGTGTTCTGCAACTAATTTTGCGTTCAGCGACACGTCGCGCCATCCGTTTCTGAACGTAGTCCAACAACGAGCCCGGAAATCTGGTCACCCACCAGATGTGACGCTTCCCTTGCGACGGCGTTGCTCGTCATAGGACCGTTGTTGTCGGTCGTCTTCGGTCGCGCGTCGCTCAACCACGACTGGCGCAACGCGACGCATCGCTCGGCCGGGTTGGCCCCCGACCCAGTGGCCAATGCGGAAGCGGTCGTACAGGTTTACGCGAGTCGTACCGTCGATTGGCGTGGCGCGTTCGCAGACCACACGTGGCTCGCCGCCAAACCGCACGGTGCCGAGAGCTATACCCGCTACGAGGTCATTGGCTGGTACCCGGGTGGCGGGCGTTCGGTCGTTTCGGTGTCGGACCGACGTGCTCCGGATGCCGAATGGCATGGTTCGACGCCGAAACCGGGTATTCCGGCTTCGTCGAGTGTGGGTAATTCCGGCGCCGTCGAGACACGTTGCTTGGTCGTCACCGCCAGCCCTTTCAACTTGCCCGCCTTGGCATGGGGATACACGTTCACCATCAGCTCGATCATCATCTTCACGTCGCCCGCCAGCATGCCCGTCATCGCCGCAGCGCCGCCCTTGTACGGAATGTGTTCGATATCGGTTCCAGTGAGATTCTCGAACAAGGTGCCCGCAAGATGCGACGTCGTGCCGTTGCCCGCGGAGGCGAAGGACACCTTGCCCGGAGGGGCCTTGATAAACTCGACCAGTTCCTTGACGTTCGTGGCGGGCACGCTGGGGTGCACGACCAGCATCGCCGGGATTACGGTAAAGCGCGCCACCAGCACGAAGTCCTTGACCGGATCGAAACCGGTCTTCGCGTAGAGCGCCTGATTGATGCCATGCGTGCCATTGGTGCCGTGGAGCAGCGTGTAGCCATCGGGCGTCGCGCGCGCGACGCCCGCCGCGCCAACGTTGCCGCCCGCGCCCAGCTTGTTTTCGATCACAATCGGCTGGCAGAGTATCTGCGCTGCCTTCGGGACGATCTCGCGCGCAAGGTTGTAGGCG
>JBPCLS010000021.1:0-9397 GCA_051003055.1 Casimicrobiaceae bacterium | reverse complement strand
ACGTCGTGCGCCGCTTGCCGCTGCACCGGGCGGCCGTCGCGGCAGCAGCCCTGGTGCGAGAAGGCGTGACGCTCTCGCGCGCGCTGAAGGAGCAGCGGGTGTTTCCTCCGGTGTTGATCCACCTGGTCGCCAATGGCGAACAAACCGGCCGCCTGGCGCGCATGCTGGAGCGCGCGGCGGGCGAACTCGAGCGCGATGCGGAACGGCGCCTCGCCTGGCTGGCGGCACTGTTGCAGCCAGCATTGATCGTGCTGATGGGCGGCATTGTGCTCGTGCTCGTCTTGGCGGTGATGTTGCCTATCGTGTCGATGAACCAATTGATTCGGTGACCATGATATTTGCATGCGCGAAGCGCACGGCGGCTCGCCGGAGACGAGTGACGAGAGTTTTCTCCGTCAGCGCCCACGCCAGATCGAAAATCCCCACGGCGAGAGCTTGATCGGAACGTGGACGTGCTCGCTTTCGGTTAGAACGGTAAACCGGAACACAACGATCTCCTGGAACGCCGGCTCGTCGGTGACTAATCCCTCGACGCGATAGTACGCGCCGGCGTGGAGCTCGATATCGTATTGGCCCGGTACGATGGTCGCGGATAAAGCCGGCGATCTTTCGACGGCGCCATCCGGTCCGACCCGTCCTTCGCCCAATTTGCGCCGTTCGTCTCCCGAACGCGCGAACACGTCGACGTGCATTCCTGCCGCCGGGATCCCGCGGGTCACGTCGATGACGTGGATCGAGATCTCCGACACCGTGTCGAGCTCCTTAGTTGAGCTTGGCGCCCGAAGCCTTGACCGAGGGTGCCCAGTCGCTGACCTGCTTTTGCACGAAGGTCTGAAACTCGGCGGGGGACATCTTGCGTGTCGCGATACCGAGCTCGTCGAATGACTTCAGCACTCGCGGGTCGTCCAGAACCGTCATCATGTGCCGATGCATCGTGTCGATGACGTTTTGCGGCACTCCCGCTGGAGCCGATATGCCGAAAAAATTCTCCGCGACGAGTTTCGGGTACTGCAGGTCCAGCACCGTCGGAACGTCGGGCGCCATGCTCGCCCGCTTGGTCGATGTGACGGCGAGCAGCCGCAGCTTGCCCGATTTCTGGAATTGCACGTTCTGCGGCAGCGTGTCGATCGCGAACTTGATCGTGCCCCCGAGCAGATCGTTGTGCATCGGACTGGAGCCGCGGTACCCGACATGTTGCAGGTTGATCCCGGCTTCTGCCTTGAACAGCTCGCCGACGATGTGGCCGATCGACCCGACGCCGCCGCTGCCATAAGGCACCGGCTCCTTCTGCTGCTTCGCCCAGGCGATGAATTCGGGGACGGTCTTCGCCGGCACGTCGGGATGCACGACAAAAACATTCGGCACCGAGCCGATGTAGACAATGTGCGTGAAGCTCTTGATGGGATCGTACGGCGGTGAATCGAGCATGAACGGCGACAGGCTGATCGGCGCCGTGTTGGACAGCATGAACGTATAACCGTCGGGCGCCGCACGCGCGGCCTCGGCCGCGCCGATCGTCGCACCCCCTCCCGCCTTGTTTTCGACGACGACGGCTTGGCCGAGCTTTTCTCCCAGCAAAGGAGCGATGACGCGGGCGACGACATCGCTCGAGCCACCCGGCGGAAACGTGACGATGAGCCGTACTGGCTTGGTCGGCCACGCTTGTGACCATGCGACACCGGGAGTGAGCGCCACGACTGCAAACAACATAAGCGTGAGCTTGCACAATGCACGCATCGGAAAAAGTCCTTATCAGTTCAGAGAAACGATCGAATTCAGAGAAACGATCGAAGAAGGTGGGGAACGCCGAAGAGCCACGTAAGCCACTTCGGGGTGTAACGATACTCCGCTTCCAACTCCAACGTTAAAAGCATAGCGCCCTTCCGGTGCGATGCCTGCAGTCACGTCATTCGTGACTGCTGCCGGGCAAGCGCCCACGCGACGTGCTCGCGGACGAGCGGTGATGTATCCTCCGCGCGTGCTTGCAGCGCCGCGACAATCGCGGGGCTCGGGTCCGCGTTGCCCAACCCCACTGCCAGGTTGCGCGACCAGCGCTCATAGCCGATCCGGCGAATCGCACTGCCGGCCATCCTCGTATCGAACTCGCTCTCGGTCCAGCCGAAGAGCGCAACCAGGCTCGCATCGTCCAGGCCATGCCTTACCGTCGCGAAATCATGCTCGGCGGCAGCGGTCGCATACCGGTTCCACGGACAGGCAAGCTGGCAATCGTCGCAGCCGTAGACGCGGTTGCCGATCAGCGGGCGCAATTCCTCGGGGATCGCGTCTTTCAGTTCGATGGTCAGGTAGGAAATGCAGCGCCGCGCGTCGAGCTCGTAAGGCGCGACGATGGCGCCCGTCGGACACGCGTTGAGGCACGCAGTGCAACTCCCGCAATGCGCCGATACCGGCGGCGTCGCCGGGAGCGGCAGATCGGTGTAAATCTCGCCGAGAAAAAAATACGACCCCGCTTCGCGCGTGAGCAGCAACGTGTGCTTGCCGCGCCACCCCAGCCCAGCCTTGGCCGCCAGTGCGACCTCGAGCACGGGTGCGCTGTCGGTGAACACGCGATAGCCGAACTCGCCGACAGCCTCCTCTATTCGGTCCGCGAGTTGTTGCAGCCGTGAGCGCAGAACCTTGTGATAGTCGCGGCCGAGCGCGTACCTCGCAACGTACGCCTTGCGCGAATCCGCGAGGACTTCCTGCGCAGCAGGTCCCTCCTTTGGCCAATAATTCATCCGTGCGGAAATGACGCGAATCGTGTTGGGCACGAGGGCGTCTGGATGTTCGCGCAGCGCGCGATGCGTCGCCATATAATCCATCGTCCCGTTACGACCGGCAGCAAGCCAGCGCGCTAAATGCGGGGTCTCGGCAGAAAGGTCCGTATCGGCAATGCCGATTGCCTGAAAGCCGAGCTCGCGACCCCACTCGGTAACGGATGCGGCGAGTGCGGACCATTGCTTCGGATGAACGCCAGGGGAAGTGTCGAAGTGCAGCATAGCGATGGCGAACCTAACGGATCGGCCTCCTGTCCTCGCGGCGTTAGCGTAACGCATCGGCCTCCGGACTCCGCCGCGTAAGCGTAACGCATCCGTCTCGCGTTATTCGTTACGCGCCGACTTTCTTCCTATGCCAGTGCTTCACCTCCCCGATCCCGCCGCGACCGAACGCGCGGGCGCGGCGCTGGCATCCGTGCTCAGGGCGGGAATGGTTATTACCCTCAGCGGCGATTTAGCTGCAGGTAAGACGACCTTGGCCCGGGGCGCACTGCGTGCGCTCGGTTGGACAGGTTCGGTTAAGAGCCCTACCTACACGCTTGTTGAACATTACTTCGTTTCGAGCTTATACTTCTATCACTTTGATTTTTATCGATTCGCAAATTTGGAAGAATGGGAAACTGCAGGACTCGCCGAGTACTTTCGCAGCGATGCCGTGTGCCTGGTCGAATGGCCCGAGCGGGTAGCCGGGTTGTTGCCGGCGCCGGACATCGAACTCGTGCTGGCGCATCGCGAACACCCCCTTGCCGGGCGCGACCTTTTCATTCATTCCACGACGCCAGCGGGTGAACGATGCAAAAGCGCGATCGCCGCGGTGTTGGAACGCTTGCCAGCCAAGCCGTGAGCTTGCACGTGGATGTCGGGCGCCGGCGCGTTTGTGGATGGCTGGTGGTGCCGGCCACGCACCTGCTGATCTCGCGCGTTTGGGCGAACTCCGGCCGGATTGCATCGGTTCGCATCTGGCCGGCGCAGGAATATACGCGCGTCATCATTGAATCGGCGCTGCCCGTCGCGCACAGCTTAAGCGCGCTGAAACAGCCCGAGCGCGTCGTACTCGACTTGAACGGCGTCGAGTTGACCGGTGAGCTCGCGCAATTGCCCGGGCGGGTGCAAGCGACGGACCCGTATATCGCGAGCATTCGTTTCGGCCACAAGACGCCGCATATCCTGCGCGTCGTGCTCGATCTCAAGGGAGAAGTCAGACCGGATGTATTCGCGCTGCAGCCGGTCGCCGGCTATGGCCATCGGCTGGTGCTCGATCTTTACCCGTTAACGCCGGTGGATCCGTTGATGGCGTTGCTGGAAAGTGAACAGAAGCGCGATCGCGCTGATTCCCGTCGCGGCGAAGCATCGCCTCCACAAGTTCGCGATCCCGAGCCAAGGTCCGCACCGCGGAAGGAAGCGCGGCTAGGCTCCCGCCGCATCACCGTGGCGATCGATCCGGGTCACGGCGGCGAAGATCCCGGCGCGATCGGCCCGCGCGGCACATATGAGAAGCATGTTGTGCTGGCAATTGCGAAAAAACTAAAGGCGATGCTCGACGCCACACCCAATATGCGCGCGATGTTGACTCGTGACGACGATTACTTCGTCCCCCTGCGCGAGCGCGTGGACAAAGCGCGCCGCGTGCAGGCGGACCTCTTCATTTCGATTCACGCCGACGCATTTCGCGAAACACGCGCGCGTGGCTCATCGGTGTTCGCGCTGTCGGAGTCCGGCGCGACGAGCGCCGCCGCGAAATGGCTTGCACAAAAAGAGAACGCGTCGGACTTGATCGGCGGCGTCGACCTCGATCGGCGCGACCGACTGCTCGCCCGCACATTGCTCGATCTGTCGCAGACCGCGCAGATCAGCGACAGTTTGCGTGTCGGGCGGCACGTGCTCGACCATATCGGCACGCACAATGCGCTCCACAAGCCGACGGTCGAGCAGGCCAGTTTCGCCGTATTGAAAGCGCCCGACATCCCGTCGATTCTGGTCGAGACGGCGTTCATTTCCAATCCGGATGAAGAGCTGAAACTCCGGAGCGGCGCGCATCAGCAGAAATTTGCCGCGTCGATCCTCGAAGGCGTCAAACGCTACTTCGCGAGGAAGGGGACGGACCACGATTTTCGAGCGAGACACACTAACGAGGACAGATCTGCTCGGGAATCGTGGTCTGTCCCCGTTAGAATCGCTCCATGATCCGCTTTTTCGTGCTGTTTTTGGTGCTGCTGGCGCTGCTGTTCGCCCTCGAGCTCACGCCATGGGCGCAGGCCTGGTTTGTCGTGCCATGGACCAACGCGCTTGCGACGATCTCGACTTCCATCGTCACGCTGTTCGACCCGAACGTCGTCGCCACCGGCAAAGTCATGCGCAGCACCGTCAACGGCTTCGCGGTTTCGATTGAAGCCGGGTGCAACGGCGTCGAAGCGACGATTGTTCTGCTGGCGGCGATGCTCGCATTCCCGGCGCCGTGGAAGCACAAATGGATCGGCCTGGCGATCGGCATCGTGGCCGTGCAGGGTTTGAACGTCATTCGGGTGATCAGCCTCTTCTATCTCGGACAATGGAACCACGACGTATTCGAATGGGCGCATCTCTATGTATGGCAGGCGCTCATCATGCTCGATGTGCTGATCGTCTGGCTGATCTGGGTCCGCCGGGTCCCGCGTATCGACGACGCGCGTTCTCCGCCGGCGGCCCCACCCGCCTTCGCGGGAACGTGACAGAAACACGCCACGGCGATACCTAAGTCGAGCCGGATCAGCTTGATAAAAAGCCCGCTGACACGATTCATCCTGCTCGCGTTGGCGTGGCTGCCGGTAACGTTCGCGATTTGGTATTTTGCGGCTCCAATCTTGCTGTGGCCGGCCAAGCTGCTGATCAACCTGGTGGCACGGACCGGATTTGCCGACCTGGTACGCAGCGTCGACCTGGCGGCAGCCACGGTGGCGTTCACGACGACGTTGCGACCCGGCAGCGCGCAGGCGGGGGGCGCGGTCAGCGTCGACGTCAACATGCTGTTGTACGCGTTCGGCCTTCCGCTCTTTGCCGCATTGACGCTCGCGGCCCGGCAACGCGACTGGTGGCGTGCGTTGGCACTCGGCTACGTCGTGCTGCTGCCCTTCATCGCCTGGGGTGTGCTCGCCGATTTCCTGAAAAACATTGCCATCACCGCATCACCGCTCATCGCGTCGCAGACCGGGTTCTCGGCGTGGCAGCGCGAGGTCATTGCATTCGCGTTTCAATTCGGGTCGCTGATCCTCCCGGCCGTGGTCCCGGCGATTGTCTGGGTGCTCACGCACCGCAAATTTCTCGAGCGACTGCGCGATCGCCGCGCCGTTCGACAAGCGAGCGGTTGACGAAAACGAGCGCGAGTAAGCGCGGCGGCCGAGGCCGTGGGGCCGAGGCAAGGCCCGGAGGGCGCGTCGCCGCGCGACCGAGCAGCGCCCGACAACTCTACGCAACACATGGCGCCGACCCCGCGTGGAGGGCGCCGCGATACGGCGTGCACTTGGCCAGTTGGCGCGCGACCTTCTCGCCTACTCGCGTGCCTTCCGTTCGGCTTCCCGTTCGCGCAAGACGCGCCGCTGCACCTTGCCGGTGGTCGTCATCGGCAACTCGTCCAAGAATTCAATTTCCTTCGGATATTCGTACGGTGCCAGAAATTGGCGCACGTGCTGCTGGAGCTCATCCGCAAGGCCCTGCGACGCCGTGTGGCCTGCGGCGAGCACGACGAACGCCTTGACGACATTGCCCCGGATTGCATCGGGGGAGGGCACGACGGCCGCATTCGCCACTGCCGGGTGTTTGACGAGGCAGTTCTCGATTTCGGACGGGCCGATGCGATAACCCGCTGCCTTGAACATGTCGTCGGCGCGACCTTGATACCAGAGATACCCGTCGGCGTCCCTCGTCGCCATATCGCCGGTGCGGCACCACTCACCGGTGAATTTCCTGCGCGTACCCTCGGAATTCTTGAAGTACTCGAGGAAAAAGACCGGGTCTTGTGTGCCGTCCGGCGCGATCCGGTGCACGGCGACTTCTCCGGGCTCACCGTCAGGTGCCACATCGCCTGCCTCGTCGATCACCGCGATGCGATGCCCAGGGTAGGGTCTTCCCATCGAACCGGGCTTCGCGGGCCAGAGCGCATGCGAATTGCCGACGATGTAATTCATTTCGGTTTGACCGAACATCTCGTTGATGGTGACGCCAAGATTGTGTTGCGCCCATTCGAAGACGGTCGTACCGACCGCTTCGCCTGCGCTCATGATGCTGCGCAGATTCACGTCGTAGTGCAGCCGCGGCTCCGGGAACGCCTTCATCATCAGTTTGAGTGCGGTCGGGAACAGAAACGTATTGCGGATTTGATAGCGTTCGATCAACTCGAACGCGCGCTGTGGGTCGAAGCGCCCCCGGTACCCAACGATCGGCTGGCCGAAATACAGCGTGGGGAGCAGCGCATCCATCAACCCGCCGGTCCACGCCCAGTCCGCGGGGGACCAAAACAGGTCGCCGAGTTGCGGGAATCCGTCATGCGAGTGCACGAAGCCCGGCAGGTTGCCGAGAAGACACGCATGCGGCATCAATGCCACTTTGGGTGGCCCGGTGGTGCCGCTGGTATAGACGATGAGCGCCGGATCGCTCGCGCGTGTTGCCACCGGCGCGAACGCGGGCGCGGCAGCCGCAGTCAACGCTTGGTACGGAGTGACGCCATCGGCGACAACACCAGCGACGCCGACTACCGCGGTCAGATGCGGCAGACTCGTTCGAATCGACGCCAGACTCGGCAACGATTGCGGGTCGACGAACGCGATCTTGGTCTCGGAATCGTCGAGCCGGTATTCGAGCGCGTCGCGTCCGAACAGAAACGACAGCGGCACCGCGATGGCGCCCATCTGGTAAATGGCGAAATGCGCGACGACCGTCTCGCGCCGCTGCGGCAGGATCAGCGCGACTTTATCGCCGCGCGTGACGCCCAACTGCGCGAGCGCGTTGGAAAGCCGATTGGCTTCGCGCTGCAAATCCCAAAACGTATGCGCTGACGTCGCGCCGGATTCGTCCTCCCAGTACAGCGCAAAACGGCTGCGGTCGGACGCCCAGCGTGAACAGCAGGCGTGGGCGATATTGAAGTTGGCCGGGACCTCCCACCGATGCGCGGCGTGCAGTTCGGCATAGCGGTCGGTGGACGCCATGGCGCCCGCCAACTTACTCGTTCGCAGCGAAATGGGAAATGGTTTCCGTGTCCAACGCGCCGCTTGTCGTCCGCGCGTGAAGCGGCTCCACCGTGGCCCACACCCACTCGGGTTGCTGTTCCAGGAGCCGTCCGAAGCGAATCGGGCTCGCGCTCTTCGCGGTCATCAAGGTCAGCCGTTTTGCCGGCTGGTATTCATCGGCAGGCACGATCAGCGAGCGCACGGCGGTTTCGCTTGCGCGTTTGGAGAGCGAAAGGAAAAGGCCGTGAAACGCACGCTCGTTGATCGTCGTCGCATCCATTTCCACCGAATAGCCGGCGTTGGCATTCTTGCGCTGTTCCACGAGTTCGACGCCGACCAGCGTGTTCGCGATGATCTGCATCCCTATTTCCGCGCGGTCGACCGTCATGCGCTTCATTCGCCGCACAATACCGAGTGCCCACGACGATTGTCCATGGGCGCGCATTGCGGCAAGCGTACCGAGCGTGACCGCGCTGGCGACGCTCATTGGTGCGAGCAGACGAAAACCCGTCTGGCTCGCGTCTTTCACTTCCCATGGGCCCCCGGGCGCACCGAACATTGCGAGACGGCGGCGGGCCATCTCCAAACGGCGATCGCCGTCATTGCGCATCCGCCCGAACACCGCGAGCTCCATCGTGCTGCCGAAGCTCTTGCCCGATGCCATTTGCGGTAAGGGATCGCGCTCCTCCTCTTTGAGGTAACCCGAGATTTTGGCAAAGCCGACGATGGCGTCAACGGTCCCCGCCGCGGCCGAGCGCTCCCCGCGCCGGGCGAACGGTTTGAATTCAGGATCGACCTGCGACGCGAGCTTCTGCAACAGCCCGAGATGTTCGCTCCGGCGCGGCGTGCGCTCCGAGAGCGATCTACTCTTGATCTTCTGCTCCAGCACGACGATGTTTTGCATCAGAACCGAATGCAGCGGTCGCGTGTCGAGAAAGAGCACGCGGCCTTCCAGCGGACCTTGCTTGCGGCGCCGCAGACCTTCGCGCGCTGCCAGATCGACGTAAAACGAAGTGACCGACGACGTTTCGAGCGTCAGCCGCAGCGGTTCGGACCACCCGTCGATTTCGTGGCCGAGCCAGGCGAGATGCCTCGGCGTCATGTTGCCTGTGTTCATCAGTTGCAGCAGCAACGCGACCAGATATTCATGCTCGATATTCGTCGTGCGCGATGATCCGTGCAGAAGAATCTGTTGGCGCTCGATCTGCCGGGAGCACGCGAGGGTAAAAAGCGCGTGCAATTCAGCCCATTTGGCCGGAATCCACTGCTCAAAGCGAAGCAGGCGGATCTTGACTTCGTGCGTCAGATGGAAAACCTGCCGGCATACGAGCTCGGGCAGCAGCAGTTGCCACTTCGGATTCTGTCCGTGGTCGGAGGCGTCGCGCGCGAATGCCTGATAAGCGAGCAGAAATGCTTGCGTTAGCT